>JAJFBO010000105.1 GCA_020697025.1 Burkholderiales bacterium | reverse complement strand
CAGTAGCTGCGACCACAATTGTGTGTCCCAAAGCACCATGTTCTTCAAGTTTACGTACCACACCAGCAATAGATGACGCCTTTTGACCAATCGCAACATAAATACATGTTATTCCAGTTCCCTTTTGGTTAATAATTGCATCAATGGCAACTGCTGACTTACCAGTTTGCCTGTCACCGATAATTAATTCACGTTGGCCCCGGCCAATTGGTACCATAGAATCAATTGATTTTAGTCCGGTTTGTAATGGCTGAGAGACGGACTGACGCGCAATAACCCCTGGAGCAACTTTTTCTACAGGAGCAGTTAATTTTGCATTAATCGGCCCCTTGCCATCAATCGGTCTGCCAAGAGCATCAACTACACGGCCAATTAACTCTCTCCCAATTGGAACTTCTAAAATACGTCTTGTACAAGAAACCTCATCACCTTCTTTGATATGCTCATAATCACCTAAAATTACAGCACCCACAGAGTCACGCTCTAAGTTCATTGCCATACCATATACATTACCGGGAAATAATATCATTTCACCCTGCATAACATCGGATAGACCATATATACGGACGATGCCGTCAGCTACTGAAACAACTACCCCTGTAGACTTAAAATCTGAACCTGTCTCTGTTGCTTCAATTTTGGACAGGATAATATCACTAATTTCCGAAGGATTTAAATGCATGAACCACCCCTATTGTATAATTCGAGCAGCCATTTTGCTTAGGCTGCCTTTAACTGATGCATCAATAACTGTATCATTTATCAGTATTTTAATGCCACCTATTAGCTCTGTTTGTACTTCAACAGAAGCTGTAATTTTTCGCCCAAATTTTTTGCTCAACAACCGCTCAAAATCAGTTTTATCTTCTTCGCTCATTGGAAAAGCAGATAATATAACAGCTTTAGAGGTATTTTGCTCATCTGCCGCCATTCTCTCAAATAAGATAAAGACATCATTAAGTAAAGTAAGCCGGTTATTTTCCTGTAAAGTTATTAAAAAATTAGTTAACAATTTATTTGGCCGGTTAACAAAACTAACTAATGTTTCAATAATGTCAGAAGCGGCAATTCTGGGATTGCCGATTAAATTATGAAACCCTTTACTTTTCACAACATTTGATAAATCAGACAGGTTAGATAACCAATCATCAATATTATTTTGTGATTTTGCTAATGCAAATACTGCATTGGCATAGGGGTGAGCTAAACTACTCATGTCTGCCATGATAATTATAACTCCGACTTAATACTTGCCAGGATTGCTTCATGGCGTTCCTGATTAATCTCAACTTTTAGGATTTGTTGAGCACATTTGATCACTAAATCCGAAACCTGCATACGCAGCTGCTCTTTAGAACGCGTTACTTCCTGCTCAATTTGTGCCATAGCAGCATTATGAATTTTTTCTGTTTCTTTTATCGCGCAATTTTTTGCTTCATTAATTATTTGATCAGAACGACGTTCTGCATTACCCATAATTTCAGTAGCTCGCAATTGTACATGACGCAACTCTTCTTCAATTTTAGACTTTGCAGCAGCTAACTCATGCCGACCTTTTTCTGCAGCAGCTAAACCGTCAGCAATTCTCTTTGCCCGTTCTTCCATCATATTATTCAATGGCGGCCAGACAAACTTCATTGTAAAAAGTATCAAAATGGCAAAAGTTATTGCCTGTCCTAGCAATGTTGCATTAATTTCCACACTAAACCCCTTATGACATTAGTCTGACTAATAAAACAATTAATGTGCAACTGCTTTAGCTAATGTTAATGCTGTACTTAGTAGTGGATTATTGAAAATAAATAATAGAGCAATACCAACGCCGATCATAGAAATAGTATCAACTAAAGCTGCAATAATAAACAATTTTGTTTGTAACATTGCTACTAATTCCGGCTGCCTTGCAGCTGATTCCAGAAATTTACCCCCGAGTAATCCAAACCCTATAGCTGTTCCACACGCACCCATACCAATTAATATGGCAGCAGCTAATGCAGTATAACACGTGATGTTTGAAATAAGACTTTCCATTATATAGTACCTCTAAAAATAGTTAAATAAAAAAACAAAAGTGCAAAATCAGTGTTTTTGAGTCGCCATGCTCAAATATACGATGGTTAATACCATAAAAATAAAAGCTTGTAAAGTAATAATTAGAATATGAAAAATTGCCCAAGGTACACCAAGTAACCATTGTGAATGCCATGGCAACAGCGCAATAAGAATAAAGATCAGCTCACCTGCGTACATATTACCAAATAACCGTAGCGATAAAGAAATGGGTTTAGTAACTAATTCTAATAACTGAAATATTAGGTTTATAGGTAACGCATAAATGCCAAATGGTGCACTTATTAGTTCGTACAACCAGTGACCAAGTCCTTTGGCTTTAATTCCATAACCAATAATCAAAATTAAAACTGAAAGGGACATAGCAAAGGTAGCATTGACATCAGCAGAAGGTACTGCGCGCCATTTGGCTCCAGGAGTACCAATCATATTATTGGAAAAATTAATTAAATCAACGGGTAATAAATCCATTAAATTCATTAAGAATATCCAGCAAAAAATTGTCAGTGCCAATGGAACAATAACTTTACTTTTTCCACCACTATAAACATCCTTTACCTGCTGGCTGACCATATCCAAAATAAGTTCAAAAAATAGTTGCAGCTTACCAGGGTTTTCTACTTTAGCGCGTCTGGCAAGTAATGTAAAAATAAACAGATAGACAAAGCCTAGTAATAAAGACATAGAAAATGTATCCATGTGAATTGACCAAAACCCGCCCGATTTGCCACTAATAAGCACATTGTTATGTGTTAAGTGATGTACAATATATTCTGTTGTTGATGACATTTATTCTATATACCCAAATAGTAATTATTTTATAATTATTAAACTCATCCAATAACCAGATAAGGTTGCAATATACGTTATTAATAAAGCAAAATAGTCACACTGCTTATAAGCAACTAAAACTATACTAAAAAGTAATAAATTAGTTATAAAACGACTAATCATAGCCTTTTTATGCCGTAGATATACCACATGTGGAGCTAAAAACAAGCCGCCGCCAAATGCTATTTTTGTATAAACAATGGTTGGCACAATTGCTAAAGCCAAACCGATAATGCTACTAGGCAAAGTGTTGATGTTCTGTTGGTGTACTGTAAGTAGAAGTACAGCAACTAAACCCATTGCTAGCTGAATTATAACCACTTTGGAGATAATGGTTATACGCTTATGGTTATTTATCATAGGACGGGATTGTATCATACGTAGTGTGTTATTATGTTAAAATATTGTCATAAATTTTATATTTTAAAGAGGTTTTGCGTGGCAAAAAAATTATTTATTAAAACTTATGGGTGCCAAATGAATGAGTATGACTCCGATAAAATGGCCGATTTACTCAAGAATTTTGAAGGTTATGAAAAAACAGATAATCCGGAAGAGGCTGGAGTAATTTTGTTTAATACTTGTTCTATTCGTGAAAAAGCGCAAGAAAAAGTATTTTCTGATTTGGGAAGAGTAAGACATATTAAACAACAAAATCCAGAGGTAATTATTGGCGTTGGTGGTTGTGTGGCCTCTCAAGAAGGCAATGTTATTGTTAAACGCGCCCCTTATGTAGATATTGTATTTGGTCCCCAGACATTACATCGTATTCCAGATTTAATTTTGCAAAAGCGTAAAAGTGGTAAATCACAAGTAGACATTAGTTTTCCTGAGATAGAAAAATTTGATAATTTGCCTGCGGCTAGGGTAGAAGGAGCCAGTGCTTACGTATCTATCATGGAAGGCTGTTCTAAATACTGCTCTTACTGCGTTGTACCATATACCAGGGGCGAAGAGATTTCACGTCCTCTAAAAGACGTATTAACTGAAGTTACTAATTTGGCAAACCAAGGTGTTAAAGAAATACATCTTCTGGGTCAAAATGTTAATGCTTATCGTGGGGTTATGCCAGATTTGGACGAAAGCGCCGACTTTGCCTTATTACTGGAATATGTGCATGAAATAGCTGGTATTGAACGGATTCGTTATACTACATCTCATCCTAATGAAATGAACCAAAGAATTATTGATTGTTATGCAAAATTACCTAAATTAGTTTCTCATTTGCATTTACCTGTACAAAGTGGTTCTGATAGAATTTTAGCAGCAATGAAACGAGGTTACACTTCACTTGAATATAAATCAATAATTCGTAAAATTAAAGCAGTAAGACCAAATATTTCATTTTCTTCAGATTTTATAGTTGGTTTTCCTGGTGAGACCGAAGCCGATTTTGAAAAAACAATGCAGCTGATTGAGGATGTGAAATATGATACCAGCTTTAGTTTTATTTTTTCTTCCAGGCCAGGAACGCCTGCAGCGGAAATTAAAGATGAAACATTGCAATCGGTAAAACTAATGCGGCTACAGCGGTTACAAAAACGGATTGAAGAGATGGCGCAAGATATTAGTAAAAGCATGCTTGGAACGGTACAAAAGGTTTTGGTTGAAGGTAAGTCAAAGCGTCATGCACATGAATTATCTGGACGTACAGAGAATTTTAAAACTGTAAATTTTGCCGGAAGCGAACGCCTGATTAATCAAATTGTTGATGTACGAATTACAGAAACACTTGCTAATAGTCTGCGTGGTGAGATATTAGTTAAATAATTAACCTTTTTAGCTGGGACTGAAGATTGCAAACTAATAAAATATGTTTTGATATAGAAAATAGTAGAACCTTATCAATTTTATGTGGGCCGATGGATGAACATGTCCGTCAGATAGCTAATCACTGTGAGGTTGATATAAGCCGTCGTGGTGAATGTTTTCAGGTACGTGGGCATAACTTTGTTGTTGCAATTGATTATCTTAAACATTTTTATGAATTAGCAAAAAAACAGGATTTAACTACAGAGGATATTCAATTGGGCTTAGTTGAAAAGAAGCGGGATATCCTTAGTGGACTTAGTGCAAATATTCCAACTTTTCGCTAGCAATTTTAGATAATGATATAGTATTTGGCATTGGACCTGCAGGAACTGGTAAAACTTATTTGGCTGTCGCAGCGGCAGTAGATTTATTTGAACGTGAAACTATAAAACGTATAATTTTAGTGCGACCAGCTGTTGAAGCAGGAGAGAAATTAGGTTTTTTACCCGGAGATTTAGCTCAGAAAGTTGATCCATATCTACGACCATTATATGATGCTTTATATGATTTAATGGGGTTTGAAAAAGTAGCCAAATTATTTGAAAAAAATTTAATTGAAATAGCTCCTCTTGCATTTATGCGGGGACGCACTCTAAATAATTCATTTATTATTCTAGATGAAGCACAAAACACTACACCAGAGCAAATGAAAATGTTTTTAACCCGTATAGGATTTGGTTCCAAGGCTGTAATCACTGGAGATTTAACCCAGATAGACTTAGACAGAAAGCAAAAAAGTGGTTTGATTGAAGTGGAAAATATTTTGCGTAAAATTCGTGGAATTCATTTCCATCATTTTACTAAAATGGATGTGGTACGGCACCCATTAGTACAAAAAATTGTTGAGGCTTATGAAGATACCCCCACTCTTGACCGGCATATCTGAGGTATTAAAAATTATAAGGATAAAAAAATAATTATTACTAAAGAAGTCATTTCAGGTAATAAGCAATCAAATATATTATATAAAGTGATTTATACATAATACCTTACATTAATTTGGTTAGATTCAAGTTCTTTGGCAATACCTGCCAAAAAATCTTCGCTAACTGATGAAATATCATTGCCTTCAGGCAAAGCCGGATTTCGTGCTGTAGAGTAGAGTAATACTCCTGATATATAAGATTTAACTCTACATACAAAATTTATATATTGTTCTATTTCATATATTTTTGGGTTTTTTTCATGTAGTTTAAACATACAGGTTTGAATATATGTTTTACATAGGCTGCTTGACAATAGTAAACGTTTTTGTATACTATCTAGCGATAGTTGCACCTGATTTATAGCATTAATTCCGGCACTACTTCCACTATCAACTTTAAACCATACTTCACCATTATTACATGATAGAAGCTTTATCCCATCAATAACGTGGGGCTTATCAATTTCGCTGCCGTTAGTTATCAAAATAGTTTTAATTTGGTCATGGAGTTTATATTTTAAGCGTAGTTTAGCAATGATTTGTACAACTTGGCTAAACTGTGGTGATAAAGTAGGTTCACCATTGCCAGATAAGCA
>JAJFBO010000104.1 GCA_020697025.1 Burkholderiales bacterium | reverse complement strand
AGTAGGCGCTATAAATTCGGTTGGCCCGTATTTATTTCCCCGATTGATTTCTGAGCTTGGTAAAACCCCCATCAAGTTAATTATTGAAGAAGGATTTACTGAAACATTAAGCAATAAATTATTGGCTGGCGAATTAGATGCAATAATTGTTGCTAAACCTTTTAATAAGCCAAATTTAATTACATTAGATTTATTTGCTGAACCATTAAAAATTATTTTACCTAAAAATCATAAGTGGGCCACTGGAAAATCTAAAATCAATCCCCTTGAGTTAATGAATGAAACTATGCTCTTACTAGATAGCGGCAATTGTTTTCGGGAACACGTATTGCAAATATGCCCCGGGTGCACTAGAATTAAAACAGAATCTGGCAGCATGATAATAACCACCAGTTCTATTGAAACCATAAAACACATGGTATCTAATGGAATTGGAATAAGTATCGTACCTAGCTGTGCACTAACTCAGAGTAATCAATTTGTCATTAAAGAATTTATAAAACCAACACCTAAACGCGATATTATTATAGCTATGCGTAAAAGCTCTACACGTATCGCAGTAATCCACCAGTTAGCAGAAATCATAAAGACCATTCATAACTAAAACGCTTCATAATAGTTAAAAACTATTGCTTATATTGAAATAATCAATTAGACTTATTGAACATTTCCAGATAAAATATCTCCTGTGAACATAAATTTAAATATTTTTAGGAGTTTTATCATGTTAACAGTAGGTTCTAAATTTCCCGAATTTAACTTAACAGCAGTCACCGGAGCAGATCATAACCGCGATTTTCATAATGTAAATCTTGCAACTTATGCCAAAAATTGGAAAATCATATTTTTCTGGCCAAAAGATTTTACTTTTGTATGTCCAACAGAAATTGTTGGGTTTGGCAATTTGGAATCTGATTTTAAAGACCGTGATGCTGTATTAATTGGAGCGTCGACAGACAGTGATTTTGTTCATGCAGCATGGCGTAATAATCATCCTGAATTAAAAAAGTTAAGCTTTCCATGGCTATCCGATATAAAGAAGGAGTTAAGTACCCATCTTGGAATTCTGGATATGGAAGCAGGTGTAGCTAATCGTGCAACATTTATTGTCGACCCAGATAATATTATCCGCTATGCGGAAATGACGGATTTAAATGTAGGCAGAAATCCAACCGAAACCTTACGTATCCTCGATGCATTACAAACTGATGAGTTATGCCCGTGTAACTGGAATAAGGGTCAGGCCACACTTGAAGCCTAATAAGTATATAAACTTAATTATTAATTTTGAGCTTATTAAATTAATCTCTGAAGGAATATAAAATGAAAACACTTGAAACAATCTTAAACTCTTTGCCGGGTTACGCAAAAGATATAAAGCTGAATTTATCCAGCTTAACTAATAATCATCAATATATTACCGATGAACAGTTCTATGGAGTAGTATTAGCTTCTGCATTTGCCAGCAAGAATCAGGAACTTATAACAGCAGCAAATAATACAATTGCAAATCAATTGGATCATACTATGCTAAACGGTGTAAAAGCAGCTGCGTCTATTATGGCCATGACGAATATTTATTATCGCTTTACCGATTTAGTGAATAATGAGAATTATATAAAAATGTCTGCCGGATTACGTATGAATATAATTCGTGAACATGGGGTTAATAATGTAGATTTTGAAATGTGGTGTTTAGCTGTGTCAATTATTAATGGTTGCAGTATGTGCGTTAGCTCCCATGAAAAACAACTGGTTAAACAACATAATATTAGCCTTGAAGCAATTCAGCTAATTGCTAAAATTTCTGCAGTTATTCATGCATTGGCACGTACAATAGAAACATCTAATATTTAATATATCGTTTATATATTTTCTAATAATAAAATATTATTAAAAAATCATATAATAACCTGGTGGCTGATTGATTATGCCAAAGCAATCAGCCCCAGTGTATATTGGCAAAATAATTAAATATAAAGAACACCTTAATCACACTCAAACAATAGGATCAGTGCTGTTTTGCAGTATTTATTCTACTTCTATAATATTATTCAACAGTAACGCTTTTAGCCAAATTTCTTGGTTTATCTACATCAGTGCCTTTAGTAACTGCTGTATGATAAGAAAGAAGCTGTAAAGGAATAGTGTAAATAACCGGTAATAAATATTTTGGGATATTTCCAGGCATTTCGATTACACGATGGCATTTATCGTGCATATCATCTGGCTTATCAGTAAATAAATACACTACTCCCTGGCGGGCAAGAACTTCTTGTACGTTTGACTTAACCTTATCATGCAGTAAATTACCCGGCATTAAGACAATTGTCGGCATTTCTTTATCTATCAAAGCTAATGGACCATGCTTTAATTCACCTGCGGCATAAGCTTCGGCATGAATATAGGAAATTTCTTTTAGTTTTAGCGACCCCTCACGGGCAATTGGATATAAGGTATTACGTCCTAAAAATAAAGCATGCTGCTTGTACTCCATTTCTTTAGCAATTAGCTTTAATTTATTTTCTAAAGCAAATGTATCAATTATTAATTGTGGTAACCGCCGTATTTGACGAATATGCTCTTCCTCATCACTGTTAGTTAAACAGCCTTTTGCCTTGGCTAAAGCATTAGCCAGATAAAATAGTACGACTAATTGAGTTGTAAAAGCCTTGGTAGAAGCAACCCCAATTTCCGGACCAGCTTTAGTTAAAATAGAAAGCCTGGATAATCTTACCAAGCTACTCTCTGCGACATTACAAATTGCCAGAGAATTTCTCATTCCCAAATCATACGCATGCTTTACACTGGCTATTGTATCTGCTGTTTCACCTGATTGGGATATACTTATTATAAGCGTATCGGGACGAGAAGGAGGTCTGGCATATCTATATTCTGAGGCGATGTCTACATGACATTCCAAATTGGCAAACTCTTCAATCCAATATTTTGCAACCATTCCTGCATTATAACTAGTGCCACAAGCAAGAATCTGCACCTGGGTTATACGGTCAAATACTTCGGCAGCCTGCGTACCAAATATCGCGGCGCTAAAATTATTGCCTAAACTTTGTAAAGTTTTGGCTATTGCATCTGGTTGTTCAAAAATTTCTTTTTGCATATAATGGCGATATTCACCCAACTCAGTTTGAGTTACTGATAACTCACTAACATTAGTTTTACGTAAAACCGTATTTTCATTTTTATCATAAACCTTATAATTATCCCGGTTAATCACCGCAATATCGCCATCTTCCATATAAACAACTTTTTGCGTCACGGGCAGAAGTGCAGAGATGTCTGAAGCAAAAAACATTTCACCAATACCAAGCCCCAGAACTAATGGTGACCCTAGACGTGCGCATACTATTTCATTGGGATTATCTAAACACATCACACCAATTGCATAAGCACCTTCCAAATTGCTTACTGCTTGTCTGACAGATACTAAAAGGTTATTATTTTTAATATAAAAGGAATGAATCAGATGCACAATAACTTCAGTATCAGTCTCAGACTCAAATTTATATCCTAGAGCTTTCAACTCTTCCCTAAGCGATGCATAATTCTCAATAATTCCATTATGTACCAGCGCAATACTATTTGTAGATATATGAGGATGGGCATTATCAACATTAACCCCGCCATGAGTAGCCCATCTGGTATGGCCGATACCGCAAAACCCCCTGAATTCAAACTTATTGCACATTTGTGTTAATTGTGCAACACGATCTGTCACTCTTTCCCGGAGAAATTCATTTGCATTATTAATTACCGCCACTCCAGCCGAATCATAGCCACGATACTCAAGACGTGACAAACCTTCTAATATTATCGGTACAATATTTCTTTCACTAAGTCCGCCAACTATTCCACACATATCATTTCCTTGTTAGTTGATACAATAAATTTATACTTACGTCGCTACAATTTAAACATGGAATATACTGATATGTAACCCCTCCATTATTTATAAATATTTCACGATTGGTTACTTCAATTTCTTCTAAAGTTTCTAAACAATCACTAATAAAACCCGGGCACACAACCGCAATATTTTTAACCCCGGCTTTGGGCAATAAGGCCAAAGTCTCTGCTGTTGCCGGAGTTATCCAGGTATCACGGCCAAACTTGGATTGAAACGTAATTTGATATTCATCTTTTGTTAAATTTAACTTGCCGGCAATTAATTCTGAACTAGCCAGGCATTGCTCATAATATACATCGCCAGCTTCAATAATTTTTACAGGTAAGGAATGATAACTAAAAATTAATCGTTCTGGCTTACCATATTTAATAAAATGTTTGGTTATTGATTCTGCAATTGCTTCTATATAATATGAATTATCATGAAAATCCCGAATAAAATTCAGGTTGGGTAAATATTTTTTATCTGCATAAAATCTTGCAGTTTGATCAAATACTGCAGACGTAGTAGTTGAAGAAAATTGAGGGTATAATGGCAATACTGTTAATTTATCAATACTATATTTTTTATGTAAATCCTCTAATTCATCATTAAAATATGGAGCAGAATATGAAAATGCATATTTTACCAGTATATTTTCTTTATACCTGCCTTGGAGGAGCTCTTGCTGCATACGTGTATAATATATTAGCGGAGATTCTGTATCTAGCCATACAGATTGATACTGCTTTAATAAACGGTTAGACCGCAGCGGTAAAATTACTCCATATAAAATTGGCAACCATAAAATTCGGGGCAAGCCAATTACTCTTTTATCGGATAAAAATTTACGTAAAAATAAACGAATAGATGGAACAGAAGCCTCATTCGGAGAACCAAGATTCACTAATAATATGACTTGCATAACCTACCTAATAAAGCAATAAACCACTTATTCATCTTTTTTAACCAGCTGATGCTCCTGATTACTAAGTAATCGAATGATATTTGACTTATGCTTCCATAAAACTAAAACTGAGATAAAAACTGTTGCACCAAAATATGAATTATTTCCCATTAAACAATAAGCAAATATCGGAGATAAAGCCGTTGCAAGTAACGCAGATAATGAAGAAATTTTGGATAATTTAAATGTAACTA
>JAJFBO010000103.1 GCA_020697025.1 Burkholderiales bacterium | reverse complement strand
ATTTTATTAGCAATTTGCTCTAAAGATTTTTTATGTTAAAATTTTGACTAAATTTCCTAAATATTACCGGTAAGTTTTTATAAATTTAAATTAGAAATTTGTGTTAAATTAATTGACTTACTGATAAAATACAATATTCTTAAACATAAATATTTATTTATATTTAAAATATTTTAGCTTCGTATAATCATATAGCAATTAGGAGATAAAGATGAAACATAAAGAAAAACTACTAGATATTGAAAATGACAGTCTAATACAAGCCGAGGATTTAAAAGAGGAGCAAATTGTAACTGGAGTACCAATACCTGATCCAGAAAAAGATAATGATCAATGGGATAAGAAGCCAGATATGAATATTTATTATGATCAAACGGCAGATAATAGCTAATTTAATACATTATTAAACTATCCCTGCTCCAGTTTAATTAATGATGATACAAATTTATGCTCTTTAAATGGTAAAATACCTCGTTATTCATTAGGGATAATTACCATAAATTAACTGGCTAATTTTAAAGTAAAGGTATAACAACTTACATAACTAGTTATATATATGGTATATACAAAACAAATTATAAAAGGATATTATTAACATGAAAAATAATAAACCTCTACAACAACCCAAGACAAGGTATCAATGCAGTATACATTTTACTTTATCTAAAAATTTGAAAAAAGTTTTTAGTGAAAAAAAATTCTTGAGAATTATTACTTTAAATAATATGGTTGAAGGCAAGAATAATATATATATTATTCGGGATAATGATGATATTGAAGCTGAGATTGGTGATTTGCAACTAGATTGTTTACCAGAAGGTAAATCTGCCGAAAATAACGCTATTTTATTGGATAAAATAAAGTCTTTAGAACTAGAAAATAAAGCACTAAAATCTAAATTGGAAAAAATTGGTAAGCTTTTAGCTAATTAGTTTACTATTTGATAATACTCTTTCGAAACTATTTGTTGGGATAGGAATTTAAATATGAAAAAATATATGATATCATTATGTATTGTTTTGCTGGCAACAGGATGTTCTTTCGTGAGCCTTGACTCACAAGCCAGAGATATTACTGTATTAGAAGATGCAAATTTAGTGAAAGATTGTAAATCACTTGGTGATACAAATGTATCTCTATGGTCAAAGGCCGAGACTTTTCAAAGCCGTACAAAAGTTGAAAGCCAATTTGATACTTTGGCACGAAATCAGGCTGCAACTATGGGCGGTAATACTGTAGTTCCACATTCTCAAACTATTAAAGGACAAAGAAAATATAGCGTTTATAATTGTGCATTAAATACAAAACAGTAATTTCTACATTAATATTAGTTATAAAAGTAGAATACGCTTATTACCTATATAATAAAAGCGAAAGTTATAAATGTTTAATAAACCTATAGTAATGCTAGACTTTGAAACTACAGGTTTAAGCCCTGATTTTGGCGCTAGGGTTACTGAAGTTGCTGCTGTGCGTATTAACGGAAACAAAATTGTTGATAGATTTGTTTCTTTAATTAATTGTAATGTACGAATACCTGGCTTTATTACTGAGATAACTGGTATCACGCAGCAAATGGTAGATGCGGCTCCATGCCCGTCAATAGTAATGCCAAGATTAATGCAGTTCATCGGAACTGATATTTTAGCTGCGCACAATGCATGCTTTGATGCCAAGTTCCTTCTCTCTGAAAATAGAAGATTAGGTTTAAAGCCGCACTCTAAAGATTTACTATGCTCGTTAATGTTGTCAAGAAGAATTTTTCCTGGATTATCAAGTTACAAACTTACTAATTTATCAAGGTCTTTTGGTATAAATTTTAAAAGTAGAGCACATAGAGCAGAAGCTGATGCTGAGGTGGCGGCAAATCTTTTAATCCATATTGGACAACATGTACGTACAAGCTATAATCTTATGTCTTTTGATCCTCATATTTTTAATGAAATAAATAAAATAAGTGCTGCAAAAGTAACAAGATTTTTGCAAAATAAGTTTGTTGCCAATGCTAAAGATTCTCCAGAGTAAAATAAATAAAAATGCAGTTAATATAATTTTAAACCAATATTCAAATTTATATTATTTACTATTTAATATATTAATACTAGTTTACTTGGTACCCTATTGTAAAATGAATCACTTTTACATATTTTTGGTTTCAATGGCATTTTCAATGGCATTGCATGAATTTATCCACCTGTATCGGGTGGTTCTGGAGGTGAAATCTGTACTGTAGATATTGTCTTGCACTCCATATTTATACTAATATTACTATCAATATCATTGGCAGAGAAATGGTAGCTGCTGGGAACTTCTAGGTTAGAAGATTTCTTTATTTCAAGTTGGGCTGTAGTATCTTCTTTTTCGTAAGCAGGCTCATCTAGATTACGAATAAGAAAATTCCATTTCCATGAACCTTCAGGTTGTTTCCCAAAGTATACGGTTTCGTGTCGTGAGTTAAAGCGGATTTTTAAGTCTCTGCCAATTGCGGTAGCTGTCATAAAATTGGGGGTCATTTTAAAAGCAGGCTTCCATGTATTTAACGCCCGTTTCTTAACTGATACATCCACATGTTGTGAATCATTATATAGAGCACTGAGGGAAGGACTTGTGTATGTATGAGGCCCATCTTTTATATAACTTATTAAAAAAGCAAGTGGATCTGGTAAATCTAAATTATGCCACTTGAATATTTTTTTTAACTGCGCTTTCTGGATATCAGGTATACTTTTTTGAGCACATACAATATTGACTGCATATGAAGCATTAGCCGTATTAATGTAAAGACTTAGAGAAGCAAACGAACACAAAAGATAGCTAAATTTATGTGTTTTAATGGATATTCCTTCTTTCAACAAGTTTTTATCAGTTGATTAATTATTTAAATCTATTGTAATCGTAATAGGATAATTCTAAATTAAATCCATATTACTTTATGCAACACCGGATGGGTTAATCTTATGTTTAGAGACAGCATTATATCAAGTATTGTTAGATAAGTCTAATTAATATTTGCTATATAGATAATAGTTTTTTATCTTATTACAGAGATATATTTATTTAGCCATTTCCAAATAGGCCCGGATATGCGGGTAAATTTAATAAAGCGGTATTTTTTATATAATATTAAATTGTATAATTAAGCAAAATGTTATAATATTGGCAGCTTATTAAAAACGAATTATGTATATCTTGATAATTATTTTCTGAATATTAACCGGGATTCCAGACTATGAAGATTATTTTTATTGGTGGCGGAAATATGGCAGAAGCTATATTTTCAAAACTAAATGACAGCAATATTATTGTTATCCAGCGTAATTTATCAAAGCTAGAAAAACTAAAATTACAATATCCTCAAATTAATTTTCTGCCTAAATTAGATTTTAATACCAAATCTGATGATCTTATACTTCTGGCAATAAAACCATATGATGCTGAAGAAGCCTGTAAAAATATACAACAATATACGCAAAGCAGCAGTATAATATCTATTGTATCTGGCATTAACTGCCAGAGTCTTGGTACCTGGCTTAATAATGCTAAAATTTGCCGGGCGATGCCAAATACCACCTCCACTATTGGACTTGGTGCAACAGCCATTTATTTTACTCCAACAATTAACAACAAGCAAAATATTTTGGATATTTTTCTCAAACTTGGTAAAATTTACCAATTTGAAAGTGAAGATAAAATTGATCAGATGACAGCAATATCCGGCTCAAGCCCAGCATATATTTTCTACTTTATAGAATCTTTAATTCAATCGGCAATAGAACAATTTGGCCTGAGTCCAGAACTTGCCAAGGATATTACCTTACAAGTTGTTAAGGGCAGTTTAGGTATGATAGAAGCTAATCCATCAATATCTATAGAACAATTACGTAGTAATGTTACTTCAAAAAAAGGCACTACTGAGCAGGCAATTAAAGTTTTTGAAAACTATAATTTAAACAAAATTATTTATGATGCCCAAACAGCCTGTTATAATAGAGCAAAAGAATTAGCCCGGTTATTTGCCCTTCCTGCTGTTATCGACAACGAATAGAATTGCTAATAAGAAATACTTATGATAGGGATAGTACTAAAATCCATTAATAACACTATAATAATATGCAAATCATCAATACGCATAGCCACAAATAACAAATATAAAATCAGGAGTAAAAATTTTGCATTCTAAAGTAGAGAATTTTATTCCCGCAAATATGCTGCCCATTGATTTTCACTGTCATTCTACTTTTTCTGATGGATCATATAATGTAGAAAAAGTAATGGACATGGCTAAAGCCAATGGTGGGAAATATATTGCCCTGACTGATCATGATACTGTTATTGGAGTTAAAAAAGCCAGAGAGTACTGTCAAAAGATTGGACTAATTTTTTTTGCAGGTGTTGAAATATCAGTAACCTGGGAAAAAAATAATCTGGTCCATATTCTTGGGCTTAATATTGATGAAAATAATCAAATACTTATTGATAATTTAAACAAATTACGCAGCAACCGCTATAGCCGCGGACAAAAAATTGCCGAAAATCTGGCAAAAGCTGGTATTCCAAACGCTTTAGAAGGAGCAATGAAATATTGCACTAATGTTGAGGCCTTAAGTCGTACACATTTTCTACATTTTTTAGTTGAAGGCGGCTATGCAAAACCAGGTAAGGCATTTGAAAAGTACTTAGCTCCAGGAAAAATAGGCTATGTACCACAAGTTTGGGCAAATCTTAATGATGCAGTAAACTGGATTACTGGAAGCGGTGGTATTGCAGTAATTGCCCATCCCAGCCGATATAAGTTTACCAGGACTAAACTGTTACGTTTAATTGATGATTTTAAACAATGCGGCGGCCGCGGTATTGAAGTAATCAGCTCGTCACATTCTAAAGAAGATTCATGTAATATTGCAACCATTGCCAATAACCATGACTTATTATGCAGTATAGGCAGCGATTTTCATACCTTGGAGACGTTTAGGACAATCAGAGTAGGTATAAACCATCCCTTACCATATGATAATTGTAAAGCGATATATACCGAATTGGGAATTAGACAAAATGACCTAAATATAAATTTGGCAGATTAAATTAAGCATTAATAAAAA
>JAJFBO010000102.1 GCA_020697025.1 Burkholderiales bacterium | reverse complement strand
ATGGCAAGGGCGGATATTACACATAGTTATCCATGTTGCTGGCGGCATAAATCAAAGATTATTTATAGAACTACCTCCCAATGGTTTATTAAGATGGATGAGGTGCATCCAATAGATGTGCTATCAAATAAGCCAGTTGATTCACAACAATCTATTCGCGAGCGTGCATTATATGAAATAGCAAATAATATTAAGTTCTTTCCTGAATGGGGCAAAGCAAGATTAGAAGCAATGATTAAGACAAGGCCTGATTGGTGTGTATCCAGGCAGCGCAACTGGAGTGTTCCGATGGCATTCTTTATTCATAAAGAAACAGGATGTCTACACCCGAACAGCCATGATTTGCTTGAAAAAGTTGCAAAGTTAATTGAACAAGGTGGAATTGATGCATGGTTTAATTTAAAGCCGGAAGAAATGCTATTGGGAGATGATCTGGATAATTATGTAAAGATGCCAGATACATTAGATGTATGGTTTGATTCAGGTACAACACATCAGACAGTTTTAGCCGATTTATCCCGTGATTTACAATGGCCGGCTGATTTATATCTTGAAGGTTCCGATCAGCATAGAGGCTGGTTCCAGTCATCGCTACTTACAGCCTGCGCATTAAACGGCAGTGCACCATATAAGCAATTATTAACGCATGGATTTTTAGTTGATGGCGATGGATATAAAATGTCTAAATCCAAGGGTAATATTATTTCAATCCCAGATGGAGTTAGTAAATATGGCGCAGATATTTTACGCTTATGGGTAGCTAGCACTGACTATTCAGGGGATATTGCTTTTTCTGATGAGATTATTCGGCGAATTACCGACTCTTACCGCCGTCTTAGAAATACCATTCGCTTTTTATTGGCTAATTTATCTGATTTTAATTATCAGAATGATGCGGTTCTTGTTGAAAATATGGTTGAGATTGATAAATACGCGCTTATTTATTTATCCGGGTTACAAAATAGAATTATTAATAATTTGTATCCTGAGTACCAGTTTCATTCGATTATACAGGAATTAGTGACGTATTGTTCTGAAGAACTTGGCGGATTCTATCTTGATGTATTAAAAGATCGTTTATATACTTCTAAAACTGATGGTATAGCAAGACGAAGTTGTCAAACTGCGTTATATCATATTAGTCGGGCACTATTACTAATGCTGTCACCAATTTTAGCATTTACCAGTGATGAAGCATGGGAAGTTTTAGTAAATGATACAGAGGATTCAACATTATACCATTTATTTCATGAAATACCAATGCCAAAAGCAAGTGAAAGTTATTTGGTAAAATGGGCGCAAATACGTGATTTTAGAAATGTTGTGTTAAAAGAGTTGGAGAATAAGCGTATAAACGGTATTATTGGTTCATCACTGCAGGCCGACTTATTAATAAATGCTGATGCAAACTTATATCCGGCATTGTCATCTCTGGGGGCCGATTTAAAATTTGCATATATGGTATCAACAGTTACTTTAAAAGAGGCTAAAGAAAATAGTGTAGAAGTTATTGTAAGTGATGCAGATAAATGTGAGAGATGCTGGCATTATTTGGATAATGTTGGCGAAAATTTGGAGCACCCAACTATTTGTGCCAGATGCGTTCAAAATGTATCTGGGAGTGGTGAAGTTAGAAGCTTCGCTTAAAATTAATCAGGAAAGAAATTATGCAAATAAAATTTAAATGGGCCGTTAAGTGTAATATACCACAAAGTTATCGATTTTTATTTTTAGGTAGTGCATTTATAATAGCTATCCTTGATCAGATAACTAAATATTATGCCCGCCATAATATAATGTTACATGAAACAAAAAGAGTAATGCAGTTTTGGAATTGGACTTTAAACTACAATCAGGGTGCTGCATTTAGCTTTTTAGCAGATCAGGGAGAATGGCCAAAAATATTCTTTGGTGTTATCGCTCTTATTGTATCAATGAGTTTGGTATATTATCTTTTAAATAAAATGTACTCCGGGTTAAGTGGTTTGGCGCTTAGTTTTATTTTAGGCGGAGCTATGGGTAATTTAGTTGATCGCATTGTTGCCGGTAAAGTTACCGATTTTATTCAATGGCATTATGAAACACATTACTGGCCGGCATTTAATGTGGCTGATAGCTTTATTACAGTTGGGGTTACATTACTAATTATAGAAAGCATTTTTTTTGCCCGGGGTAAAGAGTAAGGTATATGTCATCTAAAAGAATTATTTTAGCCAACCCGCGTGGATTTTGTGCTGGTGTAGATAGGGCAATAGCTATTGTGGATAAGGCCTTAGATAAATATGGTGCACCAATATATGTCAGACATGAAGTGGTACATAATAAATATGTAGTAGACGGACTAAAAGATCGGGGAGCTATATTTATTGAAGATATAGAAGAGGTACCAGAAAACAGTATATTAATTTACTCGGCACATGGAGTGCCATTATCTGTGCGTTTGCAAGCAACAGCTAAAAATTTACAAATGATTTTTGATGCCACCTGCCCATTAGTAAATAAAGTACATGTTGAACTAAAAACCTTGCATAAACAAGGTTATGCAATTGTAATGATTGGGCATAAAAATCATCCGGAAGTTGAAGGCACAATGGGTCAGGTTGATGGAAATATTTATTTAATTGAAACTGAGAGCGACATTGCAAGTTTGCCATTGCGCCGGGATATTGAAAAAATAGCAGTGGTTACCCAAACCACTTTATCGGTTGATGAGACTAAATCAATAATTGATCAGTTGCAGGCAACATTTTGTAATTTAAGATTACCTAAAAACGAAGATATTTGTTATGCAACCCAAAACCGTCAGGATGCAGTTAAAAAAATGGCAACGGTTTGTGATTTATTAATTGTAATAGGCAGTAAAAATAGTTCCAATTCTAATCGGTTAAAAGAGTTAGCCGAGAATTTAGGTATTAGATCATATTTAATTGATTTTGCTCACGAGATAGATGAAAAATGGCTAAAGGGTGCAAATACGGTCGGGGTCAGTGCTGGTGCATCAGCTCCTGAGGTTTTGGTAGAAGGTGTAATTGCAAAACTTAAAACTTATGATTTTAATTAAATAGAAACTCTGACTACTGTAGAAGAGCATATGGTATTTGCATTACCTGGCGAACTCCGGACCATCTAGCCAAAAAAAATATAAGAAAGATATATAATATGTTAGAAAATTTATCTAGCCGGATTTCCGGTGCTATAAAAACTATTTCAGGTAATGCCAGAATTACCGAAAACAATATTCAGGACGTACTTCGTGAGGTAAGAATTGCTTTACTTGAAGCTGACGTTGCAATTCCTGTTGTAAAAACACTTATTGAGCAGGTTAAAGTTGAAGCTTTAGGGCAAAAGGTTTTAGGCAGCTTAAAGCCGGATCAGGCATTTATTGGGGTAGTTAATGAAAAGCTAACTGAATTAATGGGATCATTTAACGATGCATTAAATTTAAACTGTGTCCCGCCGGCAAAAATTCTTATGGCTGGATTACAAGGGGCGGGAAAGACTACAACTGTTGGTAAATTAGCTAAGCGGTTAAAAGAGACAGATAAGAAAAAAGTTTTGGTGGTCAGTGCCGACGTATATCGTCCGGCTGCGATAGAGCAATTAAAAGTACTTGCCGGTAGTATTGATATAGAATGTTTTCCATCGGATATATCACAAACACCCCTAGCAATTGCTAAAGCTGCAGAAGAATATGCCAGATTACATTATTTTGATGTACTTATTATTGATACGGCAGGGCGGTTGACTATTGATACTGCAATGATGGACGAGATCAAAGAATTACATCAGTTTTTAAACCCGATTGAGACTTTATTTGTTGCCGATAGTATGCTTGGGCAAGATGCTGTTAATACAGCAAAGGCCTTTAATGAAGCTTTAGAATTAACTGGTATTATTTTGACCAAAATGGATGGAGATTCACGGGGTGGAGCTGCACTATCTATACGGCAAATCACTGGTAAACCAATTAAATTTATTGGTGTATCTGAGAAGGTAACTGGTTTAGAGCCATTTTATCCAGATAGGTTAGCTTCACGTATATTGGGAATGGGTGATATTTTATCTTTAATTGATGAAGTCAAGGGGGCTGCTAATGAGGCCCAGGCCAGAAAATTAATGGATAAAGTAAAAAAAGGTAAAAAATTTGATTTGGAAGATTTCAAATCACAGTTTGAACAGATGAATAATATGGGTGGTATGAGCTCTATTATGGATAAACTACCTAGTCATATTGCACAAAAAGCTCCGCAAATGGTTAATGACAATTTAATAAAGAAAAATGTAGCGATTATTAATTCCATGACTAAGACTGAACGACGAAAACCTGATTTGCTTAAGGCTTCCAGGAAGAAACGCATAGCCCAAGGCAGCGGCACCAGTGTTCAGGAAGTTAATCAACTCCTAAAGCAATATGAACAAATTAGCGGTATGATGAAGAAATTTGGCGGCGGCGGTATGATGAAAATGATGAAAAACTTCAAGCACCTAATGCCAAAAATGTAATTTAGGGTTAATAAAATGCTAACAGGAAAGAAAGTCGGGATTTTAGACAGATATGTGTCATTTAATGCTGTTAGGTTATTTTTTCTTTCGATACTGGTTTTTGCAAATGCTATGTGTTTTGCAACTGAGCAAGAAGAGATACAAAGATTAAGAGAAATAGTTGGCAAGATTGTATCGCATGTTAGTCCAGAAAGATCGGCTTCTAGATTTATTCATGATCAAATAATAGCTAAAGCAAAAGAAAGGAAAAAGAACTATACAGATAATGATTTGGATGCCATACAACCCAATCTTTTAAGCAAACTAGACAAAATGGGCATTAACTATAAGCATGTATTTAAAAATATAATTGTTGATTATGTGGATACTTTTAAGAAAAATCCTAATAGTGTGAGAATTATGGCAGAGGTATTTGCAAAGCCCTTAGCAAAAACTTGGAACGCTCCAGCGAATAAGCCTTCGGATGATCGGTTAGTCAATTGTGTATATTATGCATATTATACATTTAGTGCTGTTATATTTGATAATATGAATAGATTGGTAGAAAACGAAGGCGAGTATACACCTCTTTTTACTTCTGTAGCGATAATAAATACTTTAGAAGATAGTGGAGACCATACTGCAGC
>JAJFBO010000101.1 GCA_020697025.1 Burkholderiales bacterium | reverse complement strand
CCTATACAATTATAAATTTTTGCTACCAGATTATTAGCTAATGCCTGCTTGTAAGAAGTATCCCATACTTTTTGATGATACACAGCAGGCATTACACTAAAGTATGTTTGCCCGCCAAATAAAACCCAATGCAAATATGGGGTTCTTTGTCTGGTATCATAAATCAAAGACAAATACTCGTATCCATTTTGGGGGTTATTTTTATCTATCTTACATAAATAATCAGCTGAATCAGCGCCAGCATTAATAACTGGTAAATCTTCCGGCCTTTCGTATACAATATTTCCATTAGTAGTAGCATTAGTTAAAAATACAGATGCAACCCACTTTTCGACTTTAAAATCAACTGCTAAAGTTTGAGATTTTTTTGTACTACTATCATTAAATTCATAGTTCATGACTGTAGAGCGTGAAACCGGTCCGGACTCTGCTAAACTATGTCTGGTTTTTAATCTGATTGTTACTGTACAACTACCTCCAGCAGCTAAGTCTTTATTACAAGAACTAACCCAGGTAAGCGGTGCACTCTCATCTTTAAACCCTTTAATCTCAAACTGCGTAGCGCCTTGAAGCCCAATATTTGTGAATGTTACTGTTTGTTTCACATGCCCTAAAGCAGCATTCTTTGTGTTAATTACAAGATTAACTTTATCCGGATTAGCCAGAATTACAGCCTTAGAGATATCTAGCCTACTATTATTTGCCCCATTTAAGCAGGCACTTAAGAATATAGGCAGAAATAGCAGACCGCTCAATCGTTTTATAACTATTGCTCCACTTATATTAGAATGTATGGCTAAATCCTATTGCCAAGGAATTTTGATTAAGTGCAGACTGGTTTGTACTATTAACTGGATTTGCGGCTGTTAATGTACCGCATCCATTACCACAATAAGCAATATTTTGTAAAGTGCTACCATACCATGCCTGACCATAGTTAAGAAACACAATCGTCCTTGGGGTGATATTCCAATCTAATTCTGCAACAGCCTGTTGATATCCAGAGTTTGGAATAGAATTTGCAGAACCAGCTATTACACTGGTAATATTACCGTTATACATCAGATTATTACCATACATATAGCCAAGTTTTGGCGTCCATTGCCCAATATGCCAACCAATAGTTCCACCAAACTCTTGTGTTTGATATTGGTTGCTATTTAATCCAGGATAGTTGTAATTTTGGTTAGTAACAAAATTATTCCATGAGCCACCTGATGTAGCCCATTGAGACCAGCCAAATCCACTGGTAGTTTGAAAACCCAGGCCAAGAATAAGTCCATCTGGATCATTATAACCTAATTCGAGACGATTAGCATAAGCGTTTTCATAACATGCAGATGACTGGGCGCAAAAATTAGAAGACAGATCTGTTGTATAGCTTCCCACATTTTGAAAAATCCAGGTGCCAAGTTTAATGGAAAAATTATCATTAGCCCATCCGGCACCTATACTATATGTACCTCCGGCATAACTGCCGTTTAATCCACTACTAAAATTATTAACGCTATTAATTCCAGATACACCTTGCAAGCCGCTACTTTGAAATGAGTATGCAGCAGCAAAGCTCATCCCAAGCCAGGTTGGGGAGTCATAACGTATTGTAGTAGGAAGCAATTGGTTAATCCGTGAATAATTGGATAAACCATTTACACCGTTGCTATAGTTGTATAAATCGACTGCACCCATACTAGAACGCATATAATTAGATAGATTACCTAGCCGTATACGACCAAAAATACCTTGTAATCCAAGATACGATTCACCTGAAGCCAAGGTATTTACCTGCCGCCAAACCCGTCCGTTCTGGCTAAAGCCTGTATTGCCCTGGTTAGGGAATATTGCACCACTTCCTGTAACACCATTAAAAGCCTGGCCTGAAGTTAGGTCAAGGTATTGCTCAATTTGCCAAATAGCAGAAGTATCCCCGTAAACCTGATCATAGCCACGAATACCAAAATATGAGCCAAAGTCCTGAATATTACTATCATCAGCAACACTAGTATTTGGAAAGCTATCTTGTTCCAAACCCACTGCTACACGTCCGTACAAACTGACGTCTGCAATTGACACAGATGCTGCTGCTGACATTAACACCGCCAAAATTTTTCTTTTCATAAAATTTGCCCTTTAAGTTATAGTATAGAAAATTTAGGCTGTATTGTAGCATACCTTAAAGATTTTTGTGGCTATCTTAAAAGTCAGTCTGACAGTGCTTTCTATAAAGTGATATAATCATGTACGATATAATCTGTTATTTTTAATTAATGGAAAAAGCCATGAGCAGCCAAATGATTGTTTTTGATCAAGTATATAAAAAATATCCAGGAAATATTACTGCAGTTGAGAATCTGTCCTTTAGTATTGAAAGAGGCGAGCTGGTATTTCTTGCCGGACATTCTGGTGCGGGAAAGTCAACAATATTAAAGTTAATCGCCGGGAGTTTGACCGCCTCAGATGGCATGATTATGGTAAATGGTATAGATTTATCTAAAATCAATCAAAATCATAGGACTTTTATTCGTCAACATATCGGTTTTATCTTTCAGGACCATAAAATCTTATTTGATCGCAACGTATTTGCAAATGTACGTCTGGCTTTGGATATCCTGGGCTATAGTGAAAAAGAAGTAAAAACCCGGGTTACAAAAGCTATAACAAGCGTTGGTTTAGAGCATAAAATAAATGTTATGCCACAAGAGTTATCCGGTGGTGAACAGCAACGCTTATGTATTGCCCGGGCTGTAGTACACAGACCAAAAATTTTAATAGCTGATGAACCAACAGCTAACTTGGATCGTGGGAATGCACTTAGAATCCTGGAATTATTCAAGATGTTTCATAAAGCTGGTGTTACCATTATTATTTCAGCTCATGATGAGAATATTTTGGGCGACTACGGTAAACGCATTATCCGTATAAATCAAGGTCAGCTAGGAAGTTAGGTTAATATGAAAACAATTAGTATGCATTTTCGCAGTTTTATTCTGGCAATTTATGATATTTTTAAAAATCCTTTTGAACAATTATTAAATATTTTAACCATTGCGGTTATTATCACTGTTCTTGGGTCTGTTTTAGTTATTAGCAAGAACATTTATAATCTACAAAAAAACAACATGAATTTCCCACAAATAGTTATTTATCTCAAAGACAATGTAGGTCAAAATGATATCTCAGCCGTAGAAGCAGCAATTAATAAATTTAATTCTAAAGTTATAAAAAATTACCAATTTATCAGTAAAGCAGAAGGTCTGAATGAACTGGAAAAAGATAAAGAATTAAAACAAATAGCATCTGATGTTGCTAGTAGCAATAATAACCCAGTTCCGGATGTTTTAATTATAAACACTAATACTCCAGATAGCCATAGCTTACAAATGCTAGTAAATAAAATTAGTAAACTTAACATGGTAGATGATGTGCAAATGGATGTAAATTATGCTAATAAAATTACAAATTTAGTTGGATTTATTAGTAAGATTTTACGCCTTTTGCAAGTTACATTTTCGATAATCTTAATAATTGTAATTTACAATGTAATACGTTTACAAATGCTATTACGTCAGGATGAAATTATTGTTTCCAGGCTAATTGGTGCTTCTGACAGTTTTATAATGCGTCCTTTAGCTTACTATGCAATTTTACAAATAACAATTGCCTCAGCACTCGCTATGTATTTAGTTAATTTATTTGTAATCTATATAAACAATATGTTCATCAGCCTAAGCAGTTTGTTTGGGGATGGTTTCTTATTAAAGCAGTTTTCTCCTATACAAATGCTGCAAGTTACCGGCACCGTGGTAATATTTGGAATTTTTGCAGTTTTTTTAGCGGTGCGCTGGGTATTTCGAAAAAGCTATGTCGCTTAGAACATGAATATGCAATTGAATGATTTTGATTATGATTTGCCAGAAGGCTTAATTGCGAAAGAACCAAGCGCCAAACGCGATTCAAGCAGGCTATTAATTCCATGTGGTAAGCAATTAACAGAAAAACATTTTTCTGATATAGTCGATTATATAAATAAAGATGACTTATTGGTTTTTAATAATTCAAGAGTAATAAAAGCTAGGCTGCTAGGTAATAAACCCAGCGGCGGCAAAATTGAAATTCTGGTTGAGCGTATATTAGATGACTTAACTATCATAGCACATGTGCGCTCAAACAAAACTATTCAGGTTGGGTTAATAGTTTTATTACCTGATAACGTAAAAGTACAAGTTATTGAAACCTTAAATGGTTTATTCAAGTTAAAATTTGAACATTCTTTAAATATAATACAATTTTTAGATAAATTCGGCCATATTCCGCTGCCGCCATATATAAATAGAGCTGATAATAATCTGGACGCAGAGCGCTATCAAACCGTTTATGCTAAATCTAATGGGTCTGTTGCCGCACCAACTGCTGGTTTGCATTTTTCCACAGAACTATTAGATAAAGTTAAACAAAAAGGAATACAAACTGCATTTATCACGCTTCACGTTGGCTCTGGTACTTTTAAACCAGTTAGCGTTAATAATATTGAACAGCATAAAATGCACAGCGAATATTACAATGTGGAAGAAAAAACCATTGAACTAATTAAGCAAGTTCGTAATAATGGCGGCAAAATAATTGCTGTAGGGACAACAACACTTCGTACTTTAGAAACTATTGCAAATAATGATTTACGCTTAAGGAAAGGCGAAACTGATATTTTTATTACTCCTGGTTATAAATTTAAACTTGTAGATAAATTAATTACTAACTTTCATTTACCAAAGTCAACGTTGCTTATGCTGGTTTCTGCATTTGCAGGTATGGATAACATAAAAAATGCTTACCGCTATGCTATAGAAAACGAATATCGTTTTTTTAGTTATGGTGATGCTATGCTACTAAGTAGAATGGAATAGAATGACAACTCATTTCGGATTTAAAAATGTCGAAGAAAACCAAAAAGCTGACTTGGTGGCAGATGTATTTCATTCGGTTGCTAAAAATTATGACATAATGAATGATGTAATGTCATTTGGCTTACATCGGATATGGAAAAAATTTACTCTATTTACTTCTGAAGTAAAGCCGGGTGACAAAGTTTTGGATATTGCCGGTGGAACTGGTGATATGACTCTTGGCTTTAAAAAAATAGTTGGAAGTTCC
>JAJFBO010000100.1 GCA_020697025.1 Burkholderiales bacterium | reverse complement strand
ACTATAAATGCTCATAGCCTTATGTAGACAAAATTGAATGATAACGCTAATTGTAATGCCATAAGTTCGACTAAAATCTTTTAATTTTATATATAACTCTTGGTCAATATTGAGTTTTAATATTTTCTGATTAGCTACATACTTGTATTCATTTAGTTGTATGTGTTGCTTATCAAGTAACATCAAACCGCTTAAGTCAGTATGATCTTTAACTTCTGAAATATAATTCTTCCAAAATGTTTGATCTTTATTTTCATGTTCTTGTAAATAAGCTTGTGATTTAGCATACGCAGTATCATATTCCACATTTGCTTTGTTGCCTTCACACAAACTAAGATATACATCGTGTACGCTATTAATTAATAGAGGCATACTCCATCCATCCAGAATTATATGATGATTACTGAATAATAATTGATAGCGAGTTTCTGACAGTTTAAATAAATAAATTCGAAACAGGTTTCCAGTTTTTAACTTATAACCAGTTGACCTATCTTTAGCTATATAAGTATCAAGCAAATTTTGAAGTTTAGATATATTTTTTTCATAGCTTAGATCAATATAATTCCAAATTACGGAGCTTTCCTTGTCAATAATCTGAACAAGATCATTTTCCCACTGAAATCTAAGTCGTAAACCTGGATATGATTGCTGTATTAACTGCCAAGCTTCATAGTATTTATCAATATTTAATTCATTAGAGTACTCCCACAACATTTGAACTAGATAAGCATCATCATTTTCTTGACTTAGAGAATGATAAATAAATCCTTGCTGCAAACTATTAGCTAAATATGCTCCCTCAATTCTAGAATTTTCATTTAGATATTTAAGATATTCTGATCCATTTAATACTTTATTATTTACCTCAGGTAATATTTTTACTGCATTATCTGATAAAATATAACTAGACAAGCGCATTATCGTAGGATATTTGAAAATATCTTTTACGCTAATACTAAATCCACAACTTTTCCTTATACGACTAACAAATTGAATTGCAACAATACTATCGCCACCTAATTTAAAAAAATTATCCGAAATACTTATTTTTAATGTTTCTATTCCCAGTAATTCAGCCCATAAATCAATCAGTTGCTGCTCCAATGCATTCCTTGCTGGAATATGACTATCTCCTAACTTTAAAGACATATCAGGAAGATTACGTATGTCTAACTTTCCATTGATAGTTAGTGGTAGTTTAGATAAATATACTAAAACCTCAGGTACTGCATAGTCAGGAAGCAAATCTTGTAAATAACTTATCATCTTATCTTCATTTAGGGTTTTATCAGCAACATAATAAACAATTAGATATTTATCGTTTTGTTCATTGTTGGAGGAAACTAATCTAGATTTAGCGAGTACAGCTACCTGCTTCACTCCTGGGTAGTTTAATAAAGCATTTTCAATCTCACCTAGCTCTATTCTAAAACCTCGAATTTTTACTTGATTATCAATACGACCTAGGTACTCTAAATCATTATCTGCGTTCCAACGTCCTAAATCACCAGTTTTATATAAATAACTTTGTGAAATTTCAGGCTTTACAACAAAACTTTTGCTATTAGACTCTACATTATTCAAGTAACCTTTAGTAACACCAGCACCGCCAATATAGAGTTCACCTGTGATACCATTAGGTAAGAGTTTTCCATAAGCATCTAATATATAAATTTCATTATTTTGCCCGGGTTTACCGATTGGTACATAACTATCAATAGATTCGACATTATCTATAGTGATCATATACTGTGAAACTGCTATAGTTGCTTCAGTTGGACCATATTCATTATAGAATTTATGTTTAGGATAGTGAGACAGCCATTCACGAATATCATGTTTTCTAGCTGCTTCTCCACCAATAATAACACTCTGTAGATCTGTTAATTGTCCGTTATCTGATACGATTGGCAATAGCACACTAACATAACTAGGTGTGAGTTTTACTATACTAACCTTATTGCTAACTAAATATTTATAGTATTCTAAAGGATCTTTTTTTGTAGCATTATCACAGCAAATCATCCTAGCACCAATACATAGTGGAGCAATGCTAGTACTTATTGTTAAATCAAAAGATAGGCTCGAAGAGCAATCGACTATTGACTGCTTTGACATTTCTGCATATGAATATAACCATATAATATAATTTATGACGCTTTTATGCTGAACCATTACCCCTTTTGGATTTCCAGTAGAGCCTGAAGTAAAAATAATATATGCAAGACTATCGCATGAAACTGTAGATTTTATATTTTTTATTGGCTGTTCTTTTATGCTGCTTAGTATATTTTTATCATCTATAAAAAAAGATTTAGCTTCAGTTATCAATGCAGTAAATTTATTCGCATAAGATAACTCACTTATAAATAAGGTTGCTTTTGTCTGGTCTAAAATATATTGAATACGTTTTTCAGGATAACTGGTATCTATAGGTACGTAAGCAGCACCAAGTTTTAATACTGCTAAAATAGCGGCAAAAGTTAAATAATTTCTATCTGCAGATACAACTACAAAGTCATCCTTGTTTACTCTATATTTTAATCTTAAATAATTGGCTATCTGATTAGACAAGTTATTCAATTCGCCATAAGTAATGGAGAAATTGCCATTTATTATTGCAATATCTTGTGGCTTAAGTTGAGCTTCATTTTCAAACATCTCATGAATAGTGCACTCGTTATACTCTAATTTCTCTCCAACTGATTTTTTTACCAATTCATCCTTTTGCTTATCTGAAACTGCTGGAATATTAAAAATTTGTTTATCACAATATTTATTAAAATGGCTTAAAATAGTTTTATATGTGTTGATTAGACATTTTATACTTTCTTGAGTAAATAATGAAGCTTTAAACTCTACTCGGCCCAAAATACTGTCTGACTTAACATCTAATTCAAAATATAAATTATTTTTTACTTGCTCTGAGTTTGTATATACTTGTGACTGGGTATGAATATACTGTTCTGTTTCCTGAGGTACAACATTAAAATGTATTTCAGATAACGCATTTACAGCCTCCCGGTCCATATCAAGTAAACTATTGTAAGAAATCGTATTCTTTATTGAATTAATTTTATTTTCTTTTATAGATTTAAATAATTCTTTAATCGTCCAATCTGACTGTAAATTAAGTCCTATAAAAATATTATTAGTAAAACAGCCTAAAACATTTTCATTATCTGGACTAAAAATCCTCTCATCTATATTAGTTCTTATAGCAATATTATTTTGTCTACTAAATTTAGAGAGTAGTAAATAAAATCCACTTAATAAAACATCAAATATACTAACTTCATATAATACTGCTAACTTAGATAATTGTAATGTCAAATCTTTATCAAATTCAAAAGAGTATTGTTGCCCTCTATGAGAGGTTGTATCATTTGTTATGTTATCTATAATTTTACAAGAATCATATTTAGTAAGAAAAGTTCTCCAAAATATTATTTTTTGATCTAAATTTTCACTATATTGACTTGTAAGATATTGATTTAAATTATTTATTGAGCTTAATTTATGCTGTTGAAGTTTAGTTTTGCTAGAGTTATTATCAATTAATCTTTTAACAAATTGTGGTAATAAAATATTTACCATGGAAGTTCCATCCAAAATTGCATGAAAATATATAACCACAATACAATATTTATCTTTACACATCTTTACTAAATGAAATTGAATCAAAGTATCATTTTCAATATTAAACTCTTTTTGTAACAAGGAAGAAGTATGATTTTTCAATATATCCTCTGTTGACTTTGTTCTTGTTAAGTCGACAAAACTACTAATAGAATTATTCGTACCGCGAATAATTCGTTTAAATTGTCCTTCATCTGCATAATAATTAGCTCTAAGGATATCGCAACTCTCCATAAAGTCTTCTACTATGTGTTCGAATTTTGCCTCATTAATTGCTTGGTTTATCTTTACAACAATGCTTTCGTTATAGATGTTTTTATATTGAGAAGAAAAATAATCACGTAATATTAAAGATTCGGAAAACGTAGGTTGGTTTGGGGAACCATTTGTCAATCTCTTCTTAGTTTCACTTAAGCTTTTACAATTTTCAATATGCACCAATTGATTATTAATAGTTGCTGATTTAAGAAAATCAATTACGCTTAAATGTATCTCCAGCTCGTGATTAATTAAATTAATTAACTTTACAGCCAGTAAACTATTACCGCCTAAACTAAAAAAACTATTGTCAAACTTAATATGAGATTCTGAAATAATTAAAACTTGAGACCAAATTTTTCTAATTTGTTCTTTTGTAATGGAAGAAGTTTTTTGTAAATTATATTTCATTAATTGATCCTAACTTTAATAGTAATTAATAATTTGTACTTGTTATAAATTTATCTATATGCTGGCTGACTGTATAAACTGAATTATTACTTTTAGTCCATTCAAAATGGTCAGTATCAAGCGGAATAAGTTTGACTGGGTGTTCCAAAATATTATCTAAACCGTTTAGCATTTGTTTAGTCGCATAATGACGAGCTACTGTAACTAGTACTTCATGCCAAGAACTAGATGGGTTTTGAGTAGCTTTAAATAAAACAACATTAATATTACTGCCTAAATTAACTTTTCCTGGCTGATACTGTAAGTTTACTTTACCAATTACTAAGCTCTCCATATCAGTTAATCCAAGTACAGATGGCATAGAATAGAGATTGAAGTATGAATCAAGCAAAAATAAGTGAGAAACCACTTCTTCTTGCAGGCACAATTGTCTTGCAATCTCAAAAGCCAGTACCCCTCCAAAACTCCAACCAAATAATCTATATGGCCCTTTAGGCTGTAAAACTTTCATTTTCGCTATATACGTTTGCGCCAAGGTTTCTACTTTTACACCAATATTAATATTAGAGTTTGCTATATCTGCTAAATAATGATGAAAATCATTAAACATCACTAGCTTACTTCGTAGTTGTTTAGCTAAATTATTAAAATAACATTCATAACCATATCCTCCTGCCGGAAACATAAAAAGACTATCTTTCTCAAATTCATTCACTAAAGTATGAGTTTCATATTCCGGATAGTCACTCATCGTTACCTGCTCTATTACTTCATTCAATAAAAATATTATTATATTACTTAAATGTCTTATATAGCCATGACATAAAGCTTCTAGTCGCCTCTCCGGTAAATATCCTCTTATCGAC
>JAJFBO010000099.1 GCA_020697025.1 Burkholderiales bacterium | reverse complement strand
ATGGGAGAGCCTGAACAAAAGTGAACGAATTATAACTTTATATTTATCGATAGCCCACAATAATTTTAAATTGATAATTGAAGATAATGGCACTGGAATACCCATAGATAAAATACCAGATGTATTAGCAGGCAAGAGTTTGAAAAGAGGAGGTAACGGTATTGGATTATCACGTGCTGTAGAATATTTTAAAAGTTTGAATGGAAGTTTACATCTGGAGTCTATATTAAATGTAGGAACTAAAGTAATTCTTACTTTTCCTATACCACCTAAACCAGTATGGTATCCAGAAGTAATCCAATATAATTCAGATATGGTTTTTGTGATTCTTGATGATGACATTTCAATCCACAACCTTTGGCAAAAAAAATTAGATAAACAAAAAATTGTTTCTAAGCATTTTGTAAGTAGTAAAGATTTCTTAGATTGGTATAGTTTATTCGAATTAAAATCTTCTTTGATTTTTTTTATTGACTACGAGCTGGAAAAAGGCGGATGCACAGGATTAGAAATAATAAATAAATTATCTATTTTTGCTAATGCATATTTGGTAACAGGAAATGCCGAAGCTTTTTGGTTACAAGATGCTATTAGTGATGGTACAATAAAGCTTATACCAAAGTCTTTGGTAGGACATATCATACTGCAAAAATATTAAATAAATGATATAATAGCATAATAATTAATGGTGGATGGTTTTAATGGTAGCAAATGATTTAGCACAAAATTTGCATAGACTAATGTCTAATGCCCGGATAAGCTCAAGTGAGTTAGCCAGGCGGATCAGTGTGCCTTCTGATACAATTAAAAAAATTCGTACAAATAAAAATACTAATCCTACATTGGCAACTTTAAAGCCAATTGCTAATTATTTTAATATTACTATTAGTCAGCTAATAGGAGAATGTCAGGGCCTAATAAATGAATTGCCGGATATTCCAGATAATGAGATAAAAGAGGGGTTATGTAAAATTCCCGTAATATCCTGGAAAGATGCACCGTTATGGCCTAATATAAAAAATACAATTAAAAGCTTTTATAATATCCTCGGGCATAATTTAAGCAAGCTTTCGTATGGAGTAAAGATTGAAAACGGCGATTATAAGGCTTTCGAAATCGGCACTGTATTAGTAGTAGATCCAGAAATTAAGTACACAAACAACGGTTATGTATTAACACACAAATTAAATCAGGATACACCGACTATAAAAAAATTGCTCAAAAATGAAAATAATTATTATCTGGAAACTATAATTTATGGGTTAAACATTGTACAGCCAATAGCGCCTGATGATATTCTATTAGGAGTTATTATTGGTTATGAAAAATGGGTTAAATGAAATACCAAAGGATTTAATATGTCGCTTCCACTTTTTTATTTTCCAACTACAATTATATGCGTTGATGATAACCCATTAATGCTGCAAACTTTGGATAATATTATAGTCCAGAATTATCCCAGGCATCTAATAAAAAAATTTGCTAATTCAATATCAACTTTGGACTTTTTTAAAGAATATACTTCTGAGATAGCTAAAATTCAATTTTTACGCGGGTTTGTGGAACATGAGTATTATGATTTAATGAATCATAATCCCGTAGATTTAGAACTAAGTAAATTTAGTGAATTATCTAAGAATCTCAAAAAAAATAATGAAGTAAGCGTAATTATCGTGGATTATGAAATGCCTGGATTAAATGGTTTAGAGTTATGCCAGCATTTAAAACATATTCCAGCCAAAAAAGTTCTCTTAACTGCTCATGCTGACTATAAGCTGGCACTAGATGCTTTTAATGACAAATTAATTGATCGATTTGTAATTAAAGGACAAGATGATACTGCCGGTAATTTAGTTACTTATATAAAATCTCTCACATTGGAATATTTTGATAATATGACAGCTAAGCTGCAAACACACTTAACTGTAAATGGCAATTTGGCAATTTTTGATGATAACTTTATAAATTTTTTTTCTGAACTGATAAATACCAGACAAATTATAGAATATTACCTGATTGACAAAAATGGCAGTTTCCTTTTGATAAATAATATAGGAGAACATTTTTGCCTGGTCGTACATACTGATCAGTCTCTTGATTATTTTGTCGAATTATATGATGATGAGTTAAGTGCAGAAAAATACGTCAATCTGGTCCAGCAACGCCGCCTGATCCCATTTTTTGGCTTGGGTGTTTATCCCGAGAAAATAAATGTAAATGAATGGGAGCAGCATTTTTATGAGCCACAAGTTTTAAGAGGTACCCAGACTTCCTATTTTTGGAAAATAATAAAACTTTAGACTTTGGCATCTGTTCTGACATTCTATTGCTATCTCCTGCATAGACTTTTTAATATAAAATCGATTTTTTATTATCTTTTACGTTCAAAACATTTCTAATTAATACGCCAATTCTAAAATTTTAAAAGTTGCTTTTTACAGTTTTAGTGGTGTATAATAGCTCGTTGATATTATATGGCACGGTTTTTTTATTGTGCTTTTAGTTAAACAGGGTTTATGATATTAAGTTTAAAGAACCAGTGAAGCGGACTTAATTCTTTTTAGGAATAATAAAATGGCAAGAACTAACTCCTTAATAGAAAATAAATTTATCCACCATACATATCTGCATACTAACGCAACTAAAAAAAATCAGGCACATCCAAACAGTGTATTTGCCGGAAGTCAGTTATCAGATGCCTCAATAAATAATCTTACCAAGAAGGCGATTCATAATATAAAGTCACCATTATTGGTATTACAAAATTGTAAAGACAAGCTTAGAGCATTTACCGAAGTTGATGAAACTTTAATAAATGATTTGAGCACTTCAATTGAACATATCAAAGATATTTTGGTAAATTTGCTCAGTGTAAGCCATAAGCCTACCTTCCAGATGCTCAAAGATACTGATAAACCGCGGTATTTATTATTTAAGCCTCTTTTGAATGAGATTATAAGCCAAAAAAATATTGAATGGCAGGGGAAATGTAAAATAAAATATATAGATAGTATAAATGATGATAATACCTGGATTTTTGCTCATAAAATCAGTGTTATCACTTCTATATCAAATTTATTAAATAATTCCTATGAAGCCTTAAAGCCGGATACTGAAGGCGAGGTTAAATTATATTTATCAAAGTTTGAGAATGATATAGTGCTTGGGTTAAAAGATAATGGGCATGGTATAAAAAAAAATATACTAAATAAAGTTATCAATGGATACACAACTAAACCAAACGGACATGGGATAGGTCTTAGCAGCGCCATAAAATATTTTAGAGAAATTGGAGGAAACCTTGATATTATTTTATCAAATAGAAATGGGACAGAACTTAATATAACAATACCAACGATTACGCCTCCTAAGTGGCTCCCCCGTAATATTAAGCTTGGCAGTTATATAGTAATTTTAGATAATGCCATTAGTGTGCATAGTTATTTACAATCTGTTTTTAGTCGGATACCCAATGTTAAGTATTTTACAAAAATAAGTGAATTTAAACAATGGGCAGCAGAAAATAATAAAATATTAAACAATGTAACCTATTTTATTGAAAATCAACTAGATGAAGGAGAAGAAAGCGGTATTGATTTAATAAAATCATACAATATTATATCTACGGCTTATATTACAACTAATGAAAGTTGTAATCAGATACTTCAATCAACTGCCGCAAGTCAGGATATAAAAATAATTCCCAAATCATTGCTTAAATCAATTTTTACCGTATAATTTTGTTATATGCACCATTAGCTATTTGCAATGGTGCGACATATCTTTATTTATTTGCACAAACAATTTGAGCTTCTGCGTCATTTATCTCGATAGAAGTAGTTTTATTAAATAGTTCAACTGGTAAATAAGTGTGTAAGTTTAACCCAATTGCTTTTTCAATTAATTGTGTTTTATTACTAACATGAAAAATGAATTTAAGCTGTTCTAAATAATCATTTACTCTAACTGGTGTTATTTGATGTCCAAATTCGCTTAAAAGTAAAGCTATTTCAGAATAAGAGTAATTATTTAGAGCCATAAATAAAACCATACGTTGCATATTATTAAGCGGGTAGTCATTTAGTGGGTCATCTTTCCCACCCTTATGCCCCATCAAAAGGCCCTTGACACCATGGATTTTAAATAGGACTTTTACTACATTTGGTAATAACAATTTAGTTAATTGTCCTCTAATTCCTACAAAATTTCCTGTATCAGGATTAATTACCGGAGTTTTGTAGCAAAGAAAAATATCAATTTTTTCTTTACAGTTTAGAACTTCAAGATAAGTTTTTGGCTGTTTATGGCGCTGCATAGCTAAGTCCTGTTCAGAAGATTTTTTAGCTAATTCTTGTGGAGAGCCATCTGCTGGTAAAGCATCGGTAAGTTCTAAAAAAGTTTTATTTATTATTTCGTCAGAAGAGCTTGCATTTAATAATTTAGTAAAATTGTTGGTTACTGCCTGATATTTGAAATCGGCGCCTTTTAAATAACCATGGTTATGCGGGTCTGATGCAAAAAGCGTATCAAAAGAATTTTTGTAATGTTTAAAATATTCTGTATCTTTCATATTATATTCCTTCAAAATTATATTTAAGTATATGTTTTTTAACTAAAAGTTCAATTAAAGGTGAGAAATACTAATTTTTCAATCAAATGATCTAAGTTTAAAACTAAACTATACCCGCTATTATAATATAAAATCGATAAAAAAAGCAATTGTTTTTTATATTATAGTATATAAATCGATAATAAACTTATATTTTAACTAAGCTAGATGGTTAAATAATTAACCTAAATATTTAAGTAAAGGTATTAGGTTGTAATTAACCAGGTAAATCATATAATATACTACCTAAAGGTGAGATGTAAGCCTTAGAACCCAATATTTACAACATGAAAGGAAATATAATGAAACACGAAAACAAATTAGATATTTTTGTTGATGTGGGAAATGATTTACCTATGCAGGCACACATTATTTATAAGAGAGCCTTTAATCAGGCTTATTTAGGTTATAAAGTTAAGGATAACCGTAGGAATGAAATTTATCGTGAAGAATATGCCCATAAAAAAGCATTAAATATACTAAAAGAAAAATATAAAAGAGATAATTTATTGGAAAGCTGGCAACAGATACATTAAACCTAATTTTCATCACTAAATTTTTATTAAAATGTGG
>JAJFBO010000098.1 GCA_020697025.1 Burkholderiales bacterium | reverse complement strand
AATTCAAAATCAACATAACGCGTCATATGATTAGTTAAAAACTGGCTAACAATGCTGCCAGTATCAGTTGGAATAAAACGTTTTTTGTCCATAATGACATACTCACGCTTTTTCAAAGTTGAAATAATCGAAACTAATGTGCTTGGACGGCCAATTCCAAGCTCTTCAAGAGTTTTTACTAATGAAGCTTCACTGTAACGAGGCTTTGGTTCAGTTTGATGTTCGGTAAAATAAATTTTATCAACAGGTAATTTTTCATCGACTTCAAGAGCTGGAAGTTTGGCACTTTCTTCATCTTCATTTATACTATCTTCAAATGTTTCCTGATATACCTTCATAAAGCCATCAAAATTTACAGTAAGCCCGTTTAACCTAAAAATTGCATTTCCAACTTTTATATCTACTGCAGTAGTATCTAAAATTGCCGGGTTAAATTGACAAGCTAAAGTTCTAAGCCAGATTAGCTCGTAAAGACGGTACTGATCAGGTGATAAATACTTTTTAAGACTATCTGGAGTACGAAGAATGGAAGTTGGGCGGATGGCTTCATGTGCTTCCTGGGCATTTTTAACCTTACTGGCATATTTTACTGGTGATTTGGGTAAATATGCGAGGTCATAATTATTTTCAATATATTCACGAATTTCGTCTATTGCAAGGGAGGATAAGCTAACAGAGTCAGTACGCATATAGCTTATTAAACCAACTGTATCATGACCTAAATCGACCCCTTCATATAAGCTTTGTGCTACTTTCATGGTTTTATCAGTAGCAAAACCAAGTTTACGCGCCGCATCAATTTGTAAGCTTGAGGTAATAAATGGTGGATATGGATTTTTCTTTCTTTGCTTTTTGGTAATATTTATTACAGTAGCTGTTTGTTCCGAAGATAACTGGTCGCATATTCCGGCGGCCATTACCTTGGTATTAACTGTTTTGGCTTCAATCTTTTTACCATCTAGCATGCTTAGTTTAGCACTAAATTTGTTAGCTTGTTTATGTGAGTCAAGCAATAGGGTAAAATAATCTTCTGGAATAAAAGCCTTAATTTCTGCTTCACGCTCACATATAAGCCTAAGTGCTGGTGATTGGACCCGGCCGGCGGATAGACCGGGTTTTATTTTTCGCCAGATCACATATCTTTGCATTTTGTAAAATTTCATCCACATGTTTTTTATTTTTAGCAACGATTTGGTATTTAGCCGCAAAGTCATTTTCTACATCAATTGAACCATTTTTTTTAGGTAGATCACGGATATGGCCAAATGAGGCAATAACTTTATAGGCGTTACCCAAGTATTTGTTAATAGTCTTAGCTTTTGCCGGGGATTCTACAATCAATAAAGATGTCATAAATAATTACCTAAAAATTCGTTGATATTTGCCATTGCCACAATTTGTAATATGTCCATCAAGCTCTAATGCCAGTAGATTAGCACAAATTTCGGCAACACTTACATTTAATTTGTTACAAATATGGTCAATATCTACAGCATCAAATCCCATTATCTGCAATATGGGATCATTTATGGGCTCGGCCATTACACTTTTTTGTACTTCTTGTACAATTTGCAGTTCTTCTATGATATCATTAGTCGTTTCTATTAATTTGGCGCCAACCTTAATTAATTTATGGCACCCGCGTGCCACCGGGTTATGTATAGAACCTGGTATTGCCATAACTTCGCGCCCCATTTCCAAAGCCATATTTGCCGTGATCATTGAACCGCCATCAACCGCCGACTCGATAACCAGGCAGCCTTTACTTAAGCCTGCTACGATTCGGTTACGTCTTGGGAAATTACCTACAAATGGCTGGGTTCCAAGTGCAAATTCACTAAGCAATAAACCATCAACCGCAACTTTGTGAAATAGATCTTTATTGCTTGCCGGATAAACGCGGTCAATCCCGGTACCAATAACTCCAATAGTTTTACCATGTCCTTCCAATGCACCCAGGTGTGCATAACGGTCTATACCATCAGCCATACCGCTGACTATAGTCAGGTCTAAATTAGACAGATGTTTGGCAAAATTAAAAGCATTAAGTGTTCCTTGTTCGGTTGGGTGCCTGGTGCCAATAATTGTAAACTTATGCTTATCTAATAATGATAAATCACCTTTAGCAAATAAAATTATAGGTGGATCAACCATTTCACCAAGTCCTTTTGGGTAGAATGAATCTGCAAGTGTAATTATATTATTACTTTTATCCTTTTCTAACCAGGTATATGCTTCATTAACTGCTTTTTCTGCTGCATTAGCAACTATAAGCCGGGCAACAGTGCTACCAACGAATTGAGATAAGGTATTACTGTCTTGCGCTAATATATTTTCTACAGTGGTAAAGTGGTGTAACAATTTTAATACAGTTTTTGGCCCGACTTTTGGAGTCATTGCCAAATGCAGCCATGAGTGGAGTTTATCTGTGTCCATATAAATAAAATGCCTTTATTGCTGCGGTATAGTCAATTTTTTGATAAAATAATGCATTATTATATGTTTTTATTCTTGTGAAAGTGAAATTTATTTTTATAACTACATAGCAGTTATTAGAAATTATTGGATTAAATTATGGCAATATTAGAAGTACTACATTTTCCGGATAAGCGTTTGCATCTTATAGCTAAACCTATTTTACAAATTAATAGTGAAATAAAATCCCTGGTTGCAGATATGGCACAAACAATGTACAAAGAAAATGGTATTGGTCTTGCAGCAACACAGGTTAATGTACAAAAAAGAATTTTCATTATGGATCATAGTGGTAATGATGAGCCTGAAAATCTTCTGGTATTTATAAATCCGGAGATTTTAAGTAGAACCGGAGAAGTAGTCAGTGAAGAAGGGTGCTTATCAGTTCCCAGCGTTTACGAGAAAGTGTTAAGGTCTGAAGAAATATTTTGCCGTTTTCAAGATCTGGACGGAAAAATTCATGAAGCAAGATATAACGGATTAATGTCAATTTGCTTTCAACATGAATTAGATCATCTAGATGGAAAAGTTTTTGTTGAATATCTGTCTGGCTTAAAACAAAATTTCATTAAGAAAAAAATGAAGAAAATTTTCAAGCCAATATAAACAAGATTGTTCTGTGTGACTACTGAAATTACGTATTTCTCTTTTCTATATATATCGTCTATAATATCGTTCTATACTTTTTATAATTAAATACACATTTTGCTGTACTGTTGTCTATATCTTTATGGATTTTATAGCTTGCCTTATTTGTATTTAATTCTTGGAAGTAGTATGATTTATTTTATGTTACTTAAGGAAAATTTTAAATGAAAAAATTTAAAGTCAATGGTTATTTTATTAGCTTTTGTATATTATTACTCCTAGGCTTTAGGGAGGTTACAGCAGATATTCTTCAAAAGGGTGAGTTTTATTTTACTACAACTCCAAATATAGCACATGTACTTGATCCAAGTAACGAAGATGGAGTTTTTCGCGTACGATGGGCGCTTGACAATGGAGGACTTAGTGGGCAACTTAGAATAGCTACATCATTAAATTCGACGGAAACGTATATTATGCCTAGTGCTATGACTGGCCTTTCATCTGGTGGTGTATTACATATTGAAGAAAGTAAAAGGGGCCGCAATGGGGTTTTGTATAAGATAAACGTAACTTATGGAGTTCCTAACAGCTTTACTCTCGATTTGGCCATGCCTGGTACAAACCAATATTTTAGAGCGACCCGTACTGCTGGAATCATATTTAAGCGGGGACAAGTCGACTATACTGCATATCCTAATCCGGAAACATTTGAAATAGCAAAAGATAATTATACACAGAAGATTTTGGCTAAAAAGCAGGCGCTACCTAAAGAAACAGAAACTTCAGAACTAATTACTCCAAGACATCAAGTTAACAACACAGAAACTAAGAGAGATTAATAATTGTATTAAATTGGAAATTTGCTATGAGAACCAGCCTAAATAGCTAAATAATGCTAAAATATGGCATATGACAACTATTCCCATAAATACACAAGTCTTATCTATAGCACTAGATGTACCGCTATATCAAACTTTCAGCTATATCCATGATGTACCCTTAGCTCATGGGCAGAGGGTATTAGTTGAGTTTCGTCATAAAAAAGTAGTTGGTTTTGTTTGGAATGAAGACAAGACCATACTGCCTGATAAACTTAGCTTGAAGCCAATTCTGGAGGTTTATCCAGAAATAATTCCCGATGATATTATTTCACTAATTAAGTTTTGTGCAGACTATTACCATTATCCTTTGGGTGGTGTTATATTTAATGCTATTCCCAAAATTTTGAAACAAGCTAAATTAGTTAATTTAAAAAATACCAGGTCTGTTGTAGCAAGCTCCTGCCGGCAAATTTATGACAAGCAGCTAAATTATGAACAGAAGATTATATTTGACGATATTTGCCAACATTTTACTCACTTTTTCCCAGCGATTATTTACGGAATTACCGGTAGCGGTAAGACAGAGTTATATTTACAATTAATTACTGAAGTTTTAAAGCAGGACAAGCAAGTATTAGTTTTAGTCCCCGAAATAAATCTTACCCCGCAAATGTTAGAGCGATTTAATACCAAATTTAAAGATAAGATGATTGCTATTTTAACTAGCCATGCTACACCTAGAGCCCGTTATCTTGGGTACCAGTCCTCGGGAAATGGCAGCGCTAATATTATTATTGGCACTCGGTTATCAGTATTTACACCATTTAAAAGTTTGGGTTTAATAATAGTAGATGAGGAGCATGACCAATCATTTAAACAAAATGATAATTTACGTTACCATGCCAGAGATTTGGCTATCTGGCGCGCCAGCCAAATTGGTATACCTATTATTTTAGGTTCTGCAACCCCCAGTTTAGAAAGTTTATACAATTACAAACAGGGGCGCTATCATTTATATAAATTAAATAAACGGGCTGTCACAAATGCTATTTTACCTAAAATTGAACTGGTGGATTTAAACTTTTACCAGGCAAATAAGGGGTTGACACAGATAGTAGTAGATGCTCTTAAGCTACGCCTGGAACGTAAAGAACTTAGCATGATATTTATCAATCGTCGTGGATACTCTCCAGTTTTATCCTGTAATGAGTGCGGCTGGGTGAGTCAATGCAAACAATGTTCTACTACTATGGTATACCACCTGGTAAATACTCATTTAAAATGTCATCATTGTAGTTATACTGTTGCTATTCCTAAAAAATGTCCTACTTGCAAAAGCCAAAACCTACAGGCATTAGGTGATGGTACACAAAAAGTTGAAACAATAATTGGAGAGCTTTTTCCATATTCCAAGATAGAGCGAATTGATCAAGATACAACAAGTACCAAAAGCGCCTGGCAAGATTTATATACTAAAATACATAATCATGAAATTGATATTTTGATTGGCACACAAATGTTAGCTAAAGGACATGACTTTCATAATTTAACTCTTGTAGTGGGATTAAATATTGATAGTGGGTTGTATAGTTATGATTTTCGGGCGAGTGAATTACTCTTTACACAATTAACTCAAGTTGCCGGACGTTCAGGGCGGGGCGATAAAAAGGGCCAGGTGTTGCTACAAACTAAATACCCCGGGCATGAATTGTATCAATATCTTGTAGCTCATGATTTTTCAGGGTTTATCAATTATCTCATGACACAGCGTAAAAGCTTATTTTTACCCCCATATACACACTATGCTATGTTACGTGCCAGTGGTAAAAATATCCTGCAAGTAATAGACTATTTACAATCTGTAGTATTACTCATGCAAAAAATCACAATTCCTGGAATAACTATCTATCCAGCGGTTCCATCAGTAATTAGGCGTCTAAAAAATAAAGAACGGGCGCAGGTACTAATTCAAAGCGTAGAAAGACGCCAGTTACACATGCTTTTTGATAGGCTAATTCCTTTGTTAAAGCAAATGAAACCTAAATATGCAATAACATTTAGCATCGATATCGACCCGTATGAAATTTAATATATTATTTTATATCTGATTATAATAAGGTCTTTCACCTATATTCTTTGTTACCTTAACTAAAATATTATTATTTTCTTCTATTGTTAAAGTTAATTCTAAATCAGGAAATCCATAATCTTCATATCGTCTTAAATGCCCATATTTTTTTTGTCCATTGATATAAATTAGTACCTTGCTGCATGGTTGTTTCATACAGGACAATATCATAAAAATAATTGCTAATTTGATGAGTGAGGGCTATTCTTAGGGAGAGTATGTGTATTTTCTATAAATATATATCGTTTATATCTTATCAATAAAGCTGCATTATTTAATTTTAATTGTGGTTTTCTATCCCAATTACTGGTAATTGCCTGTTT
>JAJFBO010000097.1 GCA_020697025.1 Burkholderiales bacterium | reverse complement strand
AACGGCTTCCATTACAATAGTGCCGCTTCCGCACATTGGATCATAAAATGGCAAATCATTTTGCCAGTTACTAAGTTTAATTAGTCCGGCAGCTAAATTCTCTTTTATTGGCGCTTCCAGATGGTGTTGCCTAAAGCCTCGTTTAAATAGAGCTTCGCCGGAAGTGTCGAGGTAAATGGTGATAGTATCTCTGGTTAAAAAATTATATATTCTAACATCCGGATTTTGTTTATTAACATTAGGTCTGGCATCAACTGTATTTACAAAGTAATCACAAATAGCATCTTTTACTCTTAATGTAACAAATTCAAGGCTTTTAAGAGGTGAATTAATTGCGGTGGTTGACACTTTGATGCTATTGCCAACATGAAACCATTCCTGCCATTTTACCTTATTACTGATATTGTAGATATCATCCTCATAACGGTAGCCGCCAAAAGCAATTTGTAGCATTACTCTACTAGCTAAACGGCTATGTAGATTTATATTCATTATGATATTTAAGTCAGCCTCAAATTTAATTCCAGCATTGGTAATTACGCATGAAATAGCGCCTAAACTTTCGATTTCTGTTTGTAATAAATTCTCCAGACCTCTATTAGTAGTAGCAAAGCAGGTAAACAAGATTTTTCCTTTTTAATTAAGAAAGTATAATAACATTTTTATACAGCAAAGGGTAATGTTTCTGAAGGCTCAAGCCAGATATTTAACTTTTAATCAAATATATAGAAAAGTTAAGCTTTATTGCGGTAAGTTAGTAACATACCGCATATTAATACTCATTTTTATAAGATTAATCATGCTTTAGGTAAGGTAACCCCAACTTGCCCCATGTATTTACCGCCTCTGTCTTTATATGAAATATCACATTCTTCATCAGATTCGAAAAATAGTACCTGGGCAACACCTTCATTAGCATATATTTTTGCAGGCAGCGGGGTGGTATTACTAAATTCAAGAGTAACATAACCCTCCCATTCTGGTTCAAATGGAGTAACATTTACAATTATTCCACAACGGGCATAAGTAGATTTACCCAGACAAACGGTTAATACATTACGCGGGATACGAAAATATTCAACAGTCCTGGCCAGAGCAAAAGAATTGGGCGGAATAATACAAAATTCGGCATTAACTTCAACAAAATTTTTTGGGTTAAAATTTTTTGGGTCAACAATAGTGCTATTGATATTAGTGAAAATCTTAAATTCACCGGCACAGCGGATATCATAGCCGTAACTGGATGTTCCATAAGAAATTACTTTTTGCCCGTCATGGGCAGTACGCACCTGATTTTCTTCAAACGGTTCAATCATGCCATATGATTTCGCCATTTTACGGATCCATTTATCTGATTTTATAGCCATTTTGCTTTATTCCTCAAAAATATAGAGTTATTTTGAATTTTCTACAAAAACCTGTTTAAATTCACTAAATGTGTAGGCACCAGGTTTTACCGGTTTTGTATCTAACTTTGAGCTTGTTAAAGCCAATAGCTAATATATTTTTTGCATGATGTTATGCTAAATAAATATTGTTAAAAAAAACATCATATGCATTTTTAAAAAATAAATTGTCTTTTTCTTCAAATGATAGATTAAATTTATCTAAGTATTTGTGCCAAAAATTATAGTCATGATTAAACGATACCGGATAGTTAGAGCCATAGATTAAATGCTTAATCGGATAATTTTTTAAAACATATGCAACTACTATATCAAAGTCAGACTCTTTTTTAAACATATCTAATCCAGAAACTTTAATAAAAATATTTTCTATCAAAGCTAATTTAATAATAATTGCTGCCCATGCTTTATGGTCTTTATCACCATCAGTATTCCAAGTTGGAAGAGCTAAATGATCAATGAGAGTAATAACTTTAGAAGCAATAATTGCCGGAAGAATGTTATTTATCTGATATACACCAATTACATTTTTATATTCTTTAATTTGTTTAATTTCAGAGATAAAATCGATCGCAGGCAAAGTAATATCTACAAAAGCAATATGACGATATTTAGTTGCCAAATTATCCTGCATAATAGAATCAAGCCACTGTATTTCAGTAACTGTTGGAATAAATGAGTCATGCGCCTCAATATGCACTACCCCGTAAAGCCCTGCTTCACAAAGTTCAGGCAGCATGCCAGGTAAATAATTTTTATTTAAAAATGGTAGATTTGTTTGCCTGGAAACCCAATTATTAATTTTATTGTTTAAATCCCAAAAATGAACATGGGCATCAATTATTTTCATATGAAAGTTATTCACTTCCTGCCAGATTTAAGCCAAATTTTTGTGTAATTTGCGCAACTTCAATTTCATTTAATTCATAAAATTGACCGCGTTTCAAGCGGGGCGGCAGGGCGATTGGGCCAAAGCGTGTACGAATTAAGCGGCTAACTACTAAATCATAGTGTTCAAACATCCGGCGAACTTCACGGTTCCTGCCTTCTTTTAGGATAATTTTATACCAATGATTTTTGCTGCTGTCATCCTGATCCTGAATTTTCATAATCTCATCAAGTTTGGCAACCCCATCTTCCAGGCGAATACCACTTTTTAGCTCCTTAATTTGTTCTACGGTTAATTCAAGTCCATAAATTCTAACTGAATATTCACGTTCTACTTCATAACGAGGATGTGTAAAATGGTTGGCTAATTCACCAGAGTTAGTAAAAATTAGTAAACCACTGGTATTAAAATCAAGCCGTCCAATCGGTACAAAACGTTTATTTTTCAGTAATGGTATTTTATCAAATACACAAACACGTCCTTCCGGGTCAGAGCGTGATACTATTTCACCTTCTGGTTTATGGTAGATAATAATGCGGGCTAGTCTGTCCTGCCACTTTATTTTTACTGGCCGGCCAAGCACTTCAAGCCTGTCATGCGGGGATATTTGCTGCCCAAGAGTAGCTACCTGGCCGTTTACCAATACTTTTTTTTCACTAATTAAAGCATCACAATGACGGCGGCTGCCTGCTCCAGACATCGCAAGGGCTTTGGATAAACGCACAGTTTCATCTTCTTTGATGGTTATTCGTTCTTCACGAATACGTTTAGCTGTAATTTGCTGCTGTACATTTGGGCGGATTAATTTAACCCGCTTAGCATTTTTACTGGCATAATTAGAGTCCACTTTTTTATCTGTAATTGGTGATTTTGATACAGGTTTGTTTTTCTCTATAGCGTGTGGTTTTCTTTTATCTACTGAAATATCTTTAATATATGAAGTTTTATTAGATTTATCTTTACTAATATTGCTGGCAGCGTCAGGCTTATTATCAGTACTTTTGGGTTTATTCGCTTTAGGCGCTGTCATTAATTTTTTCAAACCATCTTTTAAGTTAAAGCGCATTTTGTTCCTTTAATCAATTGTATAAATGTTAAGTTTTTCCAAAACTTATATCTATCGTTTTTATTTAATGTTATAACCAGTGTTTTATGAATGCCGGGTATTAATATTTCCAGGGTATCAAACCTATTTAGGTATTGTAATAAAATTGTCATTACCTGATTATCAATAATTGATAAATTATGCAAATAGCTATGATGATCCCGATAACAGCAAGGATAATATAAATTATCAAAAATAATTAAGCTTCCATCAATAAATGCATCTGGGAGAAGCTTCGGTAAATGCTTAATTTTAGCACTATTTAGGCTTTGGCCATTATAAAAAATATTGGAGTAATTATTAATCAGGTTAAATTTAATTTGTTTATCCCATAGCCATAAACTGTTTATCTGGATTAGACCCTCATTTTTACGTGGACGATTAAGCTCCAGATTAAATAATAACATTTGAATTTCATTTAGTAATTTAGTTAGTTCAATTGAATTACTGGGTAAATAATTATCAATATTTTCACCAATAATATCTAGTATAGGGTAGAATTTATTATTATTTATGTTTAAGTTAAGGCCCACTAACCAGAGATTTGCATTTACTTTAAACACTTGCAGTATACCAGAAAAATGGTCATTCAAATTATCAATGATTATTGAAATTTCATTATCATTTAGCTGTAATATTTCGCTTTCACAAATTAGTAGACGATGGCGGTCAGCCCGTAGAAAAGTTGGTTCAGCCAACAAAAAATTAGGATAAAGTCCTGCATAACCTAAATTTTTTGCTATTTCTGTAGCCAATGAACCAGTAGTTGTAGTATAAGTTGAATACACTAAGTCACTAAAACTATATGGGATTTGCCTAATTTGTGAACGTTTGATCACTTTATCCAGATTTTTTGTGTCAAGCTGCCTGGCTAAATGTGGTATATCACCAGCATCTGGCCATAATAATCCAGGCAGGGCAATTGTTAATTTCATAGGGTTATAATACCTTCAAATACATATGCGGCATCTCCGGTCATTTTAATTTCATTTTCCATATCCCAATATATTTCTAATGTGCCGCCTGGCATTAAAACATTGACATTTTGCCCGCAGTACTTTTGAGCAATTGCAAAACTTGCAGTTGCACATGCGCCGCTGCCGCAAGCCAAAGTAAACCCGGCACCGCGCTCATAAGTTCGCATCCTGATATTCTTTGGTGAGTCAATAACAAAAAAGCTGACATTTACGCCCTCTATGAATAATCCGGAATTCCCAATAGCTTCAGCAATCCTTGCGAGCGGCCTAATTGCATTTAGCTGCTCCAAATTATCCAGGGAGAGGATTGCATGTGGGTTGCCAATTGAAACAATACCAAAGTTTATTAATTGTTTATCAATTAAATATGAATAATGATTAAATTCATTTTTATCTTTGACAAAATTAGATGCTTGCGGGCTAAAATCGGGGTATCCTACATGAATAGTTACCTGCCCTGTAGAGGTTATACACCCTGTACTTAACCTGCCATTTGTATTAAGTGTAATTGGTAAATTAATTTGATATTTATCAGCTATATATCTAATTACACAGCGGGCGCCGTTTCCACAATAGCCTGCAGAAGTACCATCCTGATTATAAATAAGGTAATCATAATTAGCTAATTTACTTGATGAGGGCATTATTATAAGTATCTGATCACAACCAATACCATAATTTCGATTGGCGATTTTGGCTAATTCATAGGGTTTTAAATTAAAGCTCTTGTTAGTAAATAAATCCGGGTTCTCCTGGCTGTCAATTAAAATAAAATCATTACCAAGACCCTGCATTTTTTTAAAAATAATTTTTTTATTCATATATTTAACATACTTTATACCTATTAAATAAATTTTTTCTAATTACTTTTTAAAATATAATTTGGTATACAGTCGGTATCAATTTTCTCATATATTTTACTTTCAACAGCGCTATGTATCTGTCGATTTGGAGATTGTGAATTAAATACATATGTTGCAAATACTTGCTTTTGTGGTGAATATATCCAATTTGAACTAAACGCTATTGTACTCCCGCCGTGGCTATAGTAAGTTATACTGTGCCCGTTAGGCAGCTGCTTAAAAAACTCCATAATCCCCAGGCCATAACCTAATCCGTAAGGACCTTTAGCAGCTTTATCAATTACAGGTATGTGTTGACCTGCTTTATACATACTACTATTTTCTGTAGCAACCATATAGGTTAATTCATTTAATTGTGTTGGAGTAAGTAACCCATTTTTATAAGCAAATAATGCGTGCACATATTTATTCATATCTATTGTACTAGAGATTATAGAACCTGCTGCATTTGCCCAAGATAATGAATATAATGATAAATCAGTTGTAAAATTAAAAACTCCTAACTCTTTACTTCCGAAGTAGCCGCTCATTAATAAAGTTTTTTGCATAGGATTAGTTATTGCATCAATGGGCAAATTATCTACATAATAAGTGTGAGTAAGACCTAGTTTATTAATAATACGCCTAGTAACTTGCACATTTATATTGCTATTTGTTACATAAGAAATAATTTTATTCATAATCACATAATTTGTATTCGAATATTGCCATCCCTGCCCAGGCTCAAAATTTAAATTTTTATTTGCGACAAGTTGGAGCAGCTCATCAGAAGTAAATTTATAATTAGGTTTTGTGCTATAGATAGGTACAACCGCATTTATACAATCAGGAATGCCGCTAGTCATATTAAGCAACTGCCGTAATGTGCTTTTATTCCAGGATACGTTCCAGGAAGTAGAACTATCTGGATTACCCAAAATATCCCCAACAGTACTGTCTAGTCCATTTTTACCAAAATATCCTTCAGCTTCTAACTGTAGCGCTACAACCGCAACAAAAGATTTAGTGGAGCTGCCAATTTGATAAATAACATCAATTGGCAAATCAGAAGCATCAGCATTAAGGTTGATTTTGCCAGCAGATAATGAAACAGCCTGATTATTATTAAATCCATTACATTGAAATGTAAGAGGTATCCCTGTAACATAAGCATTTTTTGCATCCGGACTATTTATGGCATCATTTAAAACCATTTGTAAATTAATCTTGTTAGCTGTAGCTCCCACATTATTTGAGCTGCTATTATTTAAACAACCAGTAAGGGTTGCCGCAAATATAAAAAAAGGTATTATTATTTTAATATGGCTTATATTCATGCTGAAAATTTTCTTTTATAGTAGGTTTAAACACATATATTGATTATAATTTCCATTGCTATTTCGAGTTAATTGGAGGTGCAATCCATATCAATTTTCTCATATATTTTAGACTCTAAAAATGAACGTATCTTACTATATGGTGCCTGTGAATTAAATGAGTACATGGCATATACCTGTTTTTGCGGAGAATATAGCCAATTGGAATCAAAAGAAAGTGTATCGCCACCATGTTCATACATAGTGATACTATTTCCATTTGGTAGTTTTATAAAACTTTCCATAATACCTAAACCATATCCCAGGCCATAATTTTTATTTTTAGATGGCTTATCCACTATATGTAAATATTGTCCAGCTTTAATTCCATCCGTATCCTCTGTAGCGACCATTCTGGTCAATTGAGCATATTGTGACGGGTTAAGCAAGCCATTTTTATCATCAAATAAAGCATGTATATATTTACTCATGTCAATTACATTTGAGATAATAGATCCGGCAGCGTTGGTAATAGATAATGAATTTAATTTTTTGTTCTGGTCTGGTTATTGCATCCATTGGTAAATGATCAACATAATAAGTGTGGTTCATGTCCAATTTATTAATGATCCGTTTGGTGATTTGTTCATTCATACTGCTATGTGTTAAATATGTAATAATTTTATTCATTATTACATAGTTAGTATTGGAATATTGCCATCCATGTCCATGCTCAAATACAGGCTTTTCATTTACAGCATATTGAATTAACTCATCTGAAGAGAAATAATGGTCTGGATTATTAGCATAAACTAAAAAAGCTTTGTTTACATAATCAGGAATGCCACTTGTCATATTAAGTAGCTCGCGTATTGAAATTTCATTCCATGCGGCATTCCAGGTATGAGAACCAGGTAGGTTACCCAAAACTTCTCCTATAGTACTATCTAAGCCCTTATCACCAAAATATTTTTCATTATTATCAGGGTTTATTTCATCAGCTAACTGTAATGCTACAACAGCAGTAAATGATTTAGTTGAGCTGCCAATTTGATAAATAGCATTGTTAGGCATATTTAGAGCATTATTTTTAATACTTAATTTGCCAGAAGATATTGAAAGTGCTAAATTATTATTAAATCCATTGCACTGAAAAGTAAGAGGTATTCCTGTAATAAGATTAATCTTTGCATTAATGCTATTAACAGATGTATTTAATGCTGCCTGCAAATCCGTGCTTTTATTATAATTATTAGTGCTGCCACCTACATTATTACATCCAAAAGCT
>JAJFBO010000096.1 GCA_020697025.1 Burkholderiales bacterium | reverse complement strand
TTTGGTGCACAGGTAAATGCACTTAAAGCTGAATTTGAGGCAGCTTTGGATAAGCAAAAACAATCTATCAATCAAAATGAAATGGAACAAAGTTTACTTAATGAAACTATAGATGTTACATTAAGTGGACGCGGACAAGATATAGGGAGTTTTCACCCAATTACCTTATCCTTACAGCGCATGATACAAATCTTTAATACTTTAGGCTTTAGTGTTCAAGATGGCCCTGAAATTGAAACAGATTATTATAATTTCCAGGCACTAAATTTTCCGGATAATCATCCGGCAAGAGCCATGCAAGACACGTTCTTTACCGAAAAACAATCACTGCTGCGTACTCATACTTCGCCAATTCAAGTGCGTTTTGCCCAGTCAAACCAGCCTCCAATTAAAATTATTGCCCCAGGCAGGGTCTACCGGGTAGATATGGATAGGACGCATAGCCCGATGTTTCATCAGTTAGAAGGGTTATGGATAGATAAGAATATCAGTTTCGCTAATTTAAAAGGTGTATTAATACAATTTTTACGCACTTTTTTTGCCAAGAATGATTTACAAGTCAGGTTTCGTGCCTCATTTTTTCCATTTACAGAACCATCAGCAGAAATTGATATTATGGATGATAAAGGGCGCTGGTTAGAGGTGGCTGGTTGCGGTATGGTACATCCAAATGTACTGAGTTCTATGAATATAGACTCAGAAGAATATGCTGGTTTTGCTTTTGGCCTTGGGATAGATAGATTTACTATGCTTCGTTATAATATTAATGATTTACGTCTAATTTTTGATAATGAGCTCGATTTTCTGGAACAATTTAGGGGTAAAGAATGAAATTATCAATAAATTGGTTAAATAGCTATTTTAAACATACTCCGGATTGGGATAATGTATTACATAAATTAACAATGGCTGGTATTGAAGTCGAAGACATTCAAGCAGACGATAATGATAAAATAATTGAATTAAAAATTACCCCAAACAGAGGCGATGCATTATCTGTTTTAGGATTGCTGCGAGAAATTAAAGTCTTGAGTGGTCTTGAATATACAAAGCCAGCACAAAATATTGATTTTAAATCAAATATAAATGATAAAATGGGTATAGAAGTTATAGCGCCTGAAGCTTGTCCTAATTACTATACCTTAATAATTAAAAATATAAATAACAAAGCTGTTTTACCAGGTGAAATACTAAACTCCTTAGCTGCTAGCGGTATTAAGTCAATTTCACCAATAGTAGATATTACTAATTATGTTATGCTGGAGCTTGGGCAGCCATTACATGCATTCGATCTTAAAAAAGTTGGAAATAGGCTAACAGTTCGTTTTGCCCGTGAAAATGAAAAGCTGCATTTACTTGCTGATATTAATGCGGTGCTATTAGCTAATACTTTATTGATTTGTGATTCTAAAGATCAGCCAGCAGCAATAGCCGGGGTAATGGGTGGATTGAATTCGGGTGTTGGTCAAGCTACAACTGATATTGTTTTAGAAAGTGCATTTTTTGTACCAGAAGTTATTACAGGTAAGACTAAATATTATGGTATAAATTCAGATTCAGCTTACCGATATGAACGTGGTGTTGACCCACATCTGCAAAATTTAGCAATTAAATATGCAGCAAGCTTAATTGCAAAGTATTGTGGTGGTGAGATAGGTCAAATTGCATGTAATATAACCCAGATAAAGCCAATCCGGATTAATATAAGCTATGCCAGGATTAATCGCCTAATTGGTGTTGACATAACAGCTGATATGGTAAATGATATTTTGAGCAAGTTAGGTTTTATAATAGATCATGTTGATACAAATAAGTCAGTTACTGTAACAGTTCCCAGCCATAGGTTTGATATTAATATTAAAGAAGATATTATTGAAGAAATTGCCAGAGTATATGGCTATGATAATATTGTTGCACAAATGCCAGTTACTCAATATTCCATGGGTACTGGAGGTGCTGATAAAGAGTATGCTTTAAAAAATAAATTAGTGAATTTAGGTTATAGTGAGATCATTGGATATGCCTTTCTTGAAGATAAATTAGAGACTTTGTTTGGTGTTTTTGATCAAACGCCAGTGCGATTACAAAATCCAATTGCTAATATGGGTGTTATGCGCACTTCATTAATTGCTGATTTAGTCAAAGTGCTAAAGTATAATCTTAATCGTGGGCACAAACGGTTACGTATATTTGAATTTGCACGTGTATTTCATGGTGAAACCCAAGAATTACAGCCATTACGACTCTCTGGATTGATTTATGGTAATTATACTAATCCAAACTGGTCTGGAAATAATAGATTAGTAGATTTTTATGACTTACGCAATGATCTAGAAATATTACTTTACGGATTAGGTGAAATAAAAGTTGTAGCTTGTACAGATAATCCCATATTTCATAGTGGCCGATGTGCTAAAATTCTGCTTCATAATCAACCAGTTGGAGTGCTCGGGCAGTTGCATCCAAAATATAAAACTGAGTTTGATTTGCCAGAGCTGCCATATGTATTTGAATTAGATATTGATTATATAATTAATCAAACACCGTATGTTGTATTCAAAGAAGTAAGCAAATTTCAAAAAGTTATACGTGATTTAGCATTTTTAATTGAAGCTAAGATTGGTGTGGGTAATGTATTAGATACAATTTTAAATGCAAATATACCATATTTAATAGCAGCTAATGTGTTTGATATATATCAAGGTGATAAATTAGCCGATATAAAATTAAATAATAATGCTGTAAAAAGTGTAGCAATTAATTTTTTATTTCAGGGAAATAAAACTCTAAGCGACGAAGAAATCAATATTAGTATGGATCAGATACAACAATGCATACAAGAAAATTTCACAATACAATTTCGTGTTAATAATTAAAGTAGTAAATTTGAGGACATAATAAATGACGGTAACGAAATCCGAGTTAGTAAATGTAGTAATGCATGGTTCAAGTATGAAAAAAAACGAAGCAGATCAATTCGTTGAAGATTTTTTCGAGGTAATTTCCAAAGCACTAGCCAATGGTGAGGAAGTAAAAATGCCGGGCTTTGGTAATTTTGTGCTGCGGGATAAAAGTGAACGTAGCGGTAGAAATCCTAAAACCGGTGATCCGTTTCCCATTGAAGCACGTAGAGTGGTTTCTTTCCGAACTAGTAATATGCTAAAATCGGCGATTAAAAATCAGTTTGAAAAAAACAAAAAGACTAAAACAACAATTTAATTATGGTAATATACCGTTATAAACACACGTTAATAAGGTAAAAATAAAGATGAAGATGAAGAGTAAGTTAAAACCTTTAATAATATTCATAGGTCTAATGCTATTATTAACTGGGTGTAATCAGATAGTTTTAAATCCAAAGGGTATTATAGGACAAAGAGAAAATGAGTTAATAATTGATGCTATATTATTAATGCTGATTGTTGTTGTTCCAGTCATTTTTATGACTTTTATTTTTGCCTGGAAGTATCGCGCTACAAATAAAAAAGCAAATTATGCACCTAAATGGCACCATAGCAATGCAATTGAAGTATTTGTCTGGGGCGTTCCAATAATAATAATCTTGGTTTTAGGTACTCTAACCTGGAGAACTACTCATGAGCTTGATCCTTATAAGCCATTAAATGTTCCTGGAGTCGAACCAATTACTATCCAGGTAGTAGCACTTGATTGGAAATGGTTGTTTATTTATCCAAAACAAAATATTGCATCAGTTAACTTAATGCAGTTTCCAGTTAATGTACCAGTTCATTTTATACTTACTTCGGGTGATACACCAATGAATGCTTTTCATATTCCACAGCTAGGTACTCAAATTTATGCTATGGCTGGAATGAAGACGCATTTACATCTTATTGCTAATGAGGCAGGAGATTATTTTGGTCGTGCTGTAAATATAAATGGAAGCGGTTTTTCTGCAATGCAGTTTGTAGCCCGTGCAAGTTCGATGACTGATTTTAATAACTGGGTAGATAAAGTAAAAAAATCATCCCCGGAACTTAGTGTTGATAAATTTAAACAATTATCTAAGCCAAGTGAAAATAATCCAGTTACTACATACAAGGCAGTATCCAATAATTTATTTGATAATCTGGTTATGTCATTTATGATGCCAGGAATGGATTTAAGTAAGGGCCACCAAGATTGATCAATGAAAGCAATGTAAAAAAAGATTTAGTGAAAACGCATAGTTTAATACCAGTTTTAAAATAGGAAAATAAGAAATGTTTGAACATATATTAGGTAAATTAGATTTATCGGCAATTCCATTTAATGAGCCGCCGGCCATGATAGCTGGTGCAGGTATGGTTTTTGGTGCACTTGCGGTTATTATATTGATAACTTATTTAGGCAAATGGAAATGGTTGTGGAAAGAATGGCTTACTTCAGTTGATCATAAAAAAATTGGTATCATGTATATCATAGTAGCATTAGTTATGCTGCTACGTGGATTTGCTGATGCATTACTTATGCGCGCACAGCAGGCGGTCTCAGTTGGTGCAGTACATGGTTTTTTACCGCCAAGCCACTATGATCAGATATTTACTGCTCATGGTGTGATTATGATTTTCTTTATGGCAATGCCGTTTATGGTCGGCTTAATGAATATAGTTGTTCCATTACAAATTGGAGCAAGGGATGTTGCTTTCCCTTTTTTAAATTCACTTAGTTTTTGGTTATTTGTAGTTGGTGTGGTTCTAGTTATGTTATCCCTAATTGTTGGTGAATTTGGCCGCACTGGATGGTTAGCATATCCGCCATTATCTGAAACGCAGTTTAGCCCAGGGGTTGGGGTTGATTATTATTTATGGTCACTACAAATTTCGGGGCTTGGTACCTTATTAACGGGAATTAATTTTTTTGTTACAATTATTAAAATGCGTTGCCCAGGTATGACTTTAATGCGTATGCCTATATTTACCTGGACTGCATTATGTACTAACATTTTGATTATTGTCGCATTCCCGATTTTAACTGTGACTTTAGGTATGCTAGCGCTTGATCGCTATCTTGATTTTCATTTTTTTAGTAATAGCTTTGGTGGTAACCAAATGTTATATGTCAATTTAATCTGGGCTTGGGGTCATCCTGAAGTATATATTTTAGTTTTACCAGCATTTGGCATATTTTCTGAAATAGTATCCACATATTGCCAAAAAAGATTATTTGGCTATACAACCATGGTATATGCAACTGCGTGTATTACAATTTTATCCTTTATTGTATGGTTACATCATTTCTTTACTATGGGTGCT
>JAJFBO010000095.1 GCA_020697025.1 Burkholderiales bacterium | reverse complement strand
AGCATATAGGCAAATAAAAGAATAATAATTAATAATCTTTAAGGTGAAAAGCTGACTTTAAGGAGTTAAACCATTAATGTTTTTTAGATTATAATCTTATTTAAAATAATTTTCTCATATACCATATCAGGTGTTATAAAGCGTAAGCAATTATAATGTTCAAACCGGCAAGTTCTGGCAAAACATGGTGAACAAGCAAGCCTGGTTTGTAAAATAATAGCTTTATCAGATAATGGCGGAGTAAAGTCTGGTGAAGATGAACCATATATTGCAATTACATTACTCTTTACCGCACAGGCAATATGCATCAGTCCGCTGTCATTAGTAACTACATATTTAGCTAAATCAAGCAAATCTACAGCGTCAACTAAATTAGTCCTGCCACAAGCATCAACTATACCTTTAACCTTAGTCAGGCTTATAATTTCACTACTAATTGCCGTGTCTTTATTTGAGCCTAAAATAATAACCTGATAACCATCCCTGATTAACATATTTGCTAAAGCTGCAAAGTGTTTTGGGAACCAGCGTTTGGACGGTCCAAATTCTGCTGCCGGACAAAAGGCAATTAGTGGTTTAGCTGGATCAATATTCAATTTGGCAGCTAATTGTTGTTGATTTTCTTTATTTATAGTTAATGCCGGAAATGAAATATTATCTGGTTTATTACCTTGACTAGTGAGCGCACAAAATCTATCAATCATCAGCGGCAGCAAGCCCTTATCTAGTCGATATATATCATTTAAGAAAATATAACGTGATTCACCAATAAAACCAGTACGGAGTTTTATACTGCTAAATAGAGGTATAATTGCTGATTTAAGTGAATTAGGCAGTACAAATACCTGATTATATTTCTCATGACGCAATTTTAAGCCTATTTTAATTCGCTGCACCAGAGCTAATTTACCATGCGCAAAAGGATTAATAATAACTTTATTTACTTCTGGCATACGCAGTAAGATATCTTTGGCCCAGTCATTGGCAAAAACATCTAAAATTAAGCCTTCACCATAACGTTGTTTAAATTATTTTATGTTGGTTAACTCCTGTTTCTTCTTCAGGGTCGGTGTGAATTAAACCCATCACAACCCGATTTTTTAATGTTGTAACGCCCAAATCAAGCAGGGATAATAAATTCGGGTATTTTGTCATTCTCATTCCAATATGTTTTAAATATAAGAATGTATTGTACATGTATAATCTGATTTAGTATAAAATATTTTGTGAAAAGATTTATAAGAGGAAATTAAAAGTTAAATTTGTAACTAAGTAGTGTGACCATATGTACTTAGCAACTTAATAAAGCGTCAATAACACGGAATATAAATAAATAACTAGCCACATTGTGTTAATACAAAGTGGCATATTATCCTATAAAATTACGGCATCATCAGTAAAAGGTGATATTAACAATTATTTTCTCCTTTATATAATAATTAGTAAGACTCTCATTAAATCTCATTAAAAATCGTATCATTGCAAGATGATGAAGCAGGAGGTACTAAATCTAATTTATACATTCCATCTTTTGTACCTATATTAAGTTTAAAAATACGCTCTGTATAATTTAAATTCCAATGGACGAACTAGAGGGTAGCCGCTAGTCTGGCTCCTTGATTAATAGCGAATTTGGCATCTAACTCAAGTGCCAAAAATGCTCCACCTATTATATGTACATTTTTAATATTTTGCTGTGCAAGCTGCAATGCCAGGGAGTTATGTGATTCCTGACCGGCGCAAATTATTATATTATCTACTTCTAATACATGCTTACAGTTATATTGTGTATAATGTAATCCATTATCATCAACTTTATCGTAAATAAGGCCAGAGAGCATTTTAACTTTATGCATTTTTAAAGTTGTTCGGTGTATCCACCCAGTTGTTTTACCTAATTTCTTGCCTAATTTACCTTCTGTTCTCTGGCATAAGTAAATTTCACGCAATGGTGTTTTTATAATTGGTATCCCAACTATACCGCCTCTATGAGTTAATGTAGTATCTACTCCCCATTCATGCATAAATTCATCTATTTTAGGCGCATCCGAAACTACAGGAACATAATTTTGTTCCTTATTTACATTTTTTTCATGGAGTAAATATTCGGCCACATCAAAACCTATTCCACCAGCACCTATAATAGCCACTTTTTTACCTACTGGCTTTTTATCCCGGATAACTTCCAGATAACTTAATACTTTAGGGTGATTTATTCCATCAAAATCTGGGGCGCGGGGTAATATACCAGTAGCAATAACTATTTCATCAAATTTCTCTTTTAATAACTTTTCAACTGTTACTTCATGTCTCAACTGTAAAATAATATTGTATTTAGCAATCATTACACTAAAATAACGTAAGGTTTCGTAAAACTCTTCTTTACCCGGTATTTGTTTAGCTAAGTTAAATTGCCCACCAATCATATCATTTTTATCATATAAAGTCACTTTATGCCCACGTTTAGCCGCAACTACTGCACAAGAAAGTCCGGCAGGACCAGCTCCCACCACTGCAATATGTTTCGGCGTTAATGTTTTGGTATAAACTAATTCGGTTTCATGACATGCTTGTGGATTTACTAAACAAGATGCCACCTTTTTGACAAAGGCATGGTCAAGACATGCCTGATTACAGCCAATGCAAGTATTTATTTCATCAGCTCTGTTTTGCATAGCTTTAAGTACAAAACTTGCATCAGCAAGCATTGGCCTGGCCATTGAAATCATATCCGCCACATTATTCGCAATTATTTCTTCACCAAGTTCTGGGGTATTGATTCGATTGGTAGTAATAATTGGTATTCTTACTGTACCTCGCAATTTTTGACTGGCAAAGGTAAAAGCCCCACGGGGCACCATAGTAGCAATTGTTGGAATACGTGCCTCATGCCAGCCAATTCCACTGTTTATTATTGTTGCTCCGGCTTCTTCTACTTGTTTAGCTAATAAAACCACTTCATCCCACGAGCTGCCATCTTCAACTAAATCAACTAATGATAACCGGTAGATAATTATAAAATTTGGTCCTACCTGCTTACGGATACGTTTGATTATTTCTATAGGAAACCTGATTCGGTTTTCATAGCTGCCACCCCATTTATCTGTACGCTTATTAGTTTTAGCAACAATAAATTCATTAATCAGATAACCCTCAGAACCCATTACTTCAACACCATCATAACCAGCAGCCTTAGCTAAAGCCGCACATCTGGCATAGTTATTTATAGTTTTTTCAATTAAGAAATTTGGCAGTTTCCAGGGCTTAAATGGGCTAATGGGAGATTTAATTGCAGAGGGCGCCACAGCAAAAGGATGATAAGCATAACGACCGGTATGCAGGATTTGCATGGCAATCTTGCTACCATTATTATGTACTGCTTTGGTTATTATTTTATGTTTATTTACTTCTGTTTTAGAAGTTAATTTGGCCGAAAATGGATAGGCCCAGCCAAAGAAGTCGGGGGCAACACCGCCAGTTATTATTAGTCCAACACCACCGGCGGCCCTTTCGGCATAAAAAGCAGCAAGCCGGCTAAAGCCGTCTTTTTTTTCTTCAAGCCCGGTGTGCATGGAACCCATTACAACCCGGTTTTTTAAGGTAGTAAAGCCTAAATCAAGCGGTGATAATAAGTGAGGATATTTTGTCATTCTCATTCCAATATATTTTAAATATAAGATGATATTGTACATGTATTGTTGTTAAATAATAAACATTTACTAATTACAAATAAGACAAGCTCATCACAAATGATGAGCTTGTCTTATTTTTTAAACAAAGTTATTAATTTAATTTTAATCAAATATATCAGCTACCTTGTCAACAAAATCCATTGGATCCGAAAGCTTTTCTTTATTATCAAGAATTGGTTTATTAACTTCACCTTTTGCATGTACAAACACTCCATTCAAAAAATTCCCCTCTCCCTGGCTCTTACCACTAAGAGTTAAGTCAAATTTAAAGTTATTATATCTACCAAGCCTTCCACCTTCTGGCAATTGTTCCAATGTTTTCCCACCATCTAAACTAATCCAATTACCATGTTTAATCCTTTTTCTTAGTGCACCAATCCCAACATCCTTTTCCTCATCTGTCCAATTTACATAAAATATAATAGTTTGGGTTGCAAATGGTATCCTTGCCGGTAAAGGTGCAATATAATTTACAAAAAAACCCCCAGCTGCATCATACGGTATTTTTTTAGATTCTATATATGGTTCCATATATGGATATTTTACTCCTGGTTTTAACTTTAATAGACTAATTGTTTTGTCTTTAACCCAGTAGAATTTATTATCTATCGTATGGTATATCCCGTCTTGTTTAGGTATATTTGCTACAAGATCCTCACCATCTAATTTAGAAACAATGTAGTTCTCATTCCCATTTATAGGAATCTTAAGCCACGAATTATATGCAACTCCATCTTCAAAATAATCAATTTTAAATGCTGCATATTTAGTGTCAGTTCGGCATATACCCTCCTGTGAACTATTTTCAGTATAAAAGGTTTGAACGCGTGGGTTATAAATGTCACCACCTACTATTTGAGTCTCTAACTTTTTTTGCTTATCATCATCTCTTGGTATTCTATCAACTCCAGATTTTCCAACATCTTCAGTCCAACATTGTGCATCCCAAACTGCGGGCCCGGGTTTTCTTATTGCTTGACTAACTTCAACAGTAAAAGGAGAAGTATTCTTGAAATTTATATAATATCCATTATTTGCAAATGCAGGGGTTGAAGCCAAAATCCCTGTAATTAACACTATTTGTCTAAAATTTATTTTCATTGCTATTTTTTTCCTAATTATAATTAATACTATTTGTAGTGAAGATTATTAATTATTAAATACTAATGGTATTGGATATTCTCTACTATTATATATTGCAGTCATAGTAGAATCGGGATTAAATATTAAAGATACTTTAACTTTATCATTTTCTAAACTTAGATATTTTGCTTCAGTATTTTCAATATAAATATCGTTAATTTTTCTTGTGTCACTATACATCCCTGCAGAATAAAAAGAATTTAAAGTAATTGGAGTATATCTATTTTTATCATACAAATAGAAAGTAAATGATTTTGATATATTCCCGTCTATAGTAGCTTCCACAATCTCAGATGTGCCAAGCGTCAAGACACCAAATATGGCCCTAGCTGTATCATCCGATTTACGTGAGCATTTATCATTATCTATATATTCCTTAATAATAAAATTGGTGCTATTACCTGGTATAATAATCTGAGATGCTTTTGTTTCTTCGCCTTTAATTACTCCATATAAACCAGCTGACCAATCAGGTCGTTCAAAACATTTTACTTCACCTAAACTGGTACTATAACCAGTCTGGTCAGGTTTGGAACTAACAACAGAAGCTGTTTTAATTGGGGAAATCCTAATAGCATTACCAGAACGGTTTATTATCGTTAATTCCCATTTTGTTGCTTCAGCAAATACTGAAGATGAAATCATAAATCCTATAATTGTCAATATTTTTTTAAACTTTGCTTCCATTTATTTATTCCCTAATAATAGATTAATGCACTGCGCTTATAATAATATAGATCATATGACCACTATTAATACCAGTAGTATAACTTGATCAAGAATAAAATTCAATACGGAATTTCAGTAACCCGGCTCATTCAATCATGAAATACAAATACCGTTTGAGTATTCTCAGGGGTAAAGACCAAAATAATTATTACAAATAGTGCCAAGATTTCTAATCAAGTTAGGAATGTAGTGCCCAATATAGTGTATAATACAGGCAAATTTATCAAATTTTGAGGAACTATAACCTATGCATAATTTATACAACACAAAACATTCATTAACTACTAGTAAAGGTAAAAAATATTATTACTATTCCCTTCCTGAATTAGCCAGGCAAGGTTTTAATATTAGTAAACTTCCAGTATCAATCCGTATAGTACTAGAATCAGTATTACGAAATTATGATGATATTAAAATTAATGAAAACCATATCAAACAATTAGCTTCATGGGCACCTAATACAAAACGTGTGGACGAAATACCTTTTGTCGTAGCCCGTGTATTGCTTCAGGATTTTACAGGTGTTCCCCTTCTTTGTGACCTGGCAGCTATGCGTAGTGTAGCAGATAAAATGGGTAAAAATCCAAAATTAATTGAGCCATTAGTACCAGTTGACCTGGTAGTCGATCATTCTGTCCAGGTAGATTTTTATGGTACTCCTGATGCATTACGCCAAAATATGGAGCTTGAGTTTCAACGCAATAATGAACGCTACCAATTTATGAAATGGGGTATGCAGGCTTTTGATACTTTTAGTGT
>JAJFBO010000094.1 GCA_020697025.1 Burkholderiales bacterium | reverse complement strand
TCATCCCGGTCTACTGAAGTAATTACCACATATTTTAATTTTAGAATTTGTACTGATTTGGCAATTTCTAATGGTTCATTTGGATCTAGTGGATTGGGCCGGCCATGGCCTACGTCACAAAATGGGCAGCGTCTGGTACAAATATCTCCCATAATCATAAATGTAGCAGTACCTTTACTGAAACATTCTCCAATATTTGGGCAGCTTGCTTCTTCACAAACAGTATGTAAATTGTGCTCCCGAAGCAGCCGTTTAACCTCATTAAATTTTTCACTAATTGGTAGTTTAACTTTAATCCATTCTGGTTTTTTAAGAGGTTCATTAAGTGGAACTATTTTTATGGGGATCCGTGAAACTTTGCTTGCATCCCTATGTTTTACCCCTTGAGAATTATCAATTTGTTCTTGCATCTTTTAGCTTTCTGTTTATTTTATAAAAGTTTGTTGGTTTTCCGGTATACGAAAAATATCAGCATTTCAGGTTTCTATTTAACAAGTTATAGTATGCGAGTTTGCTAAAAGGACATATTGAGCAACACTCAAATTTTCAGCCCTTAAATTGGTATTGATACCTAGTTTAATAAATGTTTCTGGATTAATTATATTCTTTAGGCTATTACCAATAGTTTTTCGCCTTTGACCAAATGCATGCGTAACTACCGTATTTAATAATTTTTCATCAACTATATGCCTAGCATCTATGCTTAAAGGTTTTAGCCTAACTATCGCAGATTCTACTTTAGGTTGTGGTTTAAAAGATGCTGCAGCTACATCCAGCATTTTGTCACATATAAATTTATATTGCAGCATAACTGATAAGCGTCCATAGTCTTTGCTATTAGGCCTAGCACAAATACGCTCTACCACTTCTTTTTGCAGCATAAAATGCATATCCTGGATATTTTTAAAAACAGCTAAATGAAAAAGTAAAGGAGTGGAAATATTATAGGGCAAATTACCCACAACACGGATTTGTCTTTGATTAAAGCTATAATCGAACTTTAGCGCATCTGCACTATGGATATTTATTTGCCCGTTTGTAAAGTTCTTTTGTAAGAAAGAAATAATGTCCCAGTCAATCTCAATAACCTCTAATTTACCAACTTTGGCTATCAAGGGCATGGTCAATGCCCCGAGACCAGGGCCAATTTCAACGATTAAGTCAGTTGGTTTGGGGCTTATAATTTTTATGATTTCATTAATGATATATTCATCATGCAAAAAATTTTGCCCAAACCTCTTTTTAGCAATATGAGTTTTAGTCATAGTTGCTTATTATAACGTTTTTGCAAAATAAATGCCAACAATACAGTAATTATCATAAATACAAGAGTCAGTCCCATACTACCAAATACTTTGTATTTTACCCAAACATATTCAGAAAAATTAAAAGCAACAAAGAGATTAATAAATCCCATAGTTATAAAAAATAATCCCCAGGCAAAATTAAATTTATTCCAGATTTTATCCGGCAGGTTTATTTCTTTATGTAGCATTAGTTTTATGCCATTTTTCCCCATAAACTGGCCTATAATCAAAGATACTCCAATAATCCACAACAATACTGTTGGTTTTAACATAACAAATGTTTTATTATGAAAACCTATAGTCAGCCCCCCAAATATTGTAATTAGCACTGTACTAATCCAGGTATTTTTACTAATATGTTTGTACTTAATCTTGCATAAGATCAATTGGATCCAGCTCGCAACAATACAAACAGCTGTTGCTGTATATAAGTTCTTAGTAATGTAATAAACAATAAAAAATGCCACAAGAGGCAGCATTTCAAATAAAAGATTATTTTGCATAGAATATTTTACACTTTAATAAAAATAATTAACCTTAAATTATAGCACAAATTAAGCTTATAAATGTAAAAGTTATATATATCCAAAGCTGTCTCAAGTATAAAGTAAATACAATAGAACAGATACCAAAAAATTATTTAATGCCAAGAGCCCCTATAATATAACACAGCTATTTTATAACTATTTTGATAATTATATTCTAAATATGAGAAAATACATGGCTTAACCAAGAAATTTATATTTGCTTAACCATATATTAATTAGTTACAAGAGAATTACTTGCATATGAAATTTAAGAAGTTCGGGCTATTTGTCTTTTTGGGATTGCTTTGTTTGTTCCAGCAAATTGCATATGCAGATACTAGTGATGACGATGATACTGGAGACAATAATGAAGACTCAAAAATTGTTGTGCCTGCTAAAGCAAGCGATGCAATAGGCAGTATGCTGCTTCAATCAATCAGCCTGATTGGTATTCCCTATCGCTGGGGAGGCAATACTCCAGAAACAGGTATGGATTGTAGCGGGTTTATCCGTTATTTATATAAAACATCCCTAGGTATTAATCTGCCTCGAACTGCCTCTGAAATGGCAAAAGTTGGCAAGCGGGTTAAAATAGACGATTTAGAACCAGGTGATTTATTATTTTTTAATACAAGACGCGGCGCAAACACCCATGTAGGTATGTATCTAGGAAATGATAAAATGATTGTTGCGCCTAGAACCGGACAGGATATTCAAATATCAGCTTTAAATGGTTTTTTTCGCAAACATTTTAATGGTGCAAAACGAATTGTTCAAGAAAATGAAGATGACAGCGGCAAAACCAGCCTTGAAGACTACCATGATGATCATGATGAAGCTTTGCCTGGAGGCAATTATAGAAGACATAGCGGGCATAAAAACAGCCGCAAAAAATCTAAGCATCATACTAAGGTGCATAATGCCAAGATAATTAAAACTGCAAAAAAAAATAAAGTAACTAAAAAACCTGCACACAAAACCAGATCAAAAGGCAAAAAGAAAATAAGATGATAAACAAATACCCGGTTTGGAAAAATACCAAGGGTAAAAAAATTGCATGTACTGAAAAAATAAAGGTAATGCAGCAAAACATTTTAGAGTTTGAGCAAATAGCGCAAGATTTATTTGAAGACGGTATTTTGATGGATATAGATCCAGAACAATTAAAACAATACCTGCAGGAACTTGTACAAAACTTACATAACCCTTATAATAAGTGAAATTAAAATTTATGTTTTTTTCCAAATTTGAATTAACTGTTGGTTTGCGTTATCTTAGATCCAAGCAAAAAAGTGGTTTTGTATCTTTTATTTCGTTTGTTTCAATCATTGGTATAGCGCTAGGTGTTGCTGCATTGATCACGGTTTTATCTGTAATGAATGGATTCCAGAAGGAAATCAGGAACAAAATCATCGGTGTTACTGCTCATATGCAGTTAATTGATGCCTCAGGCCAATTGAATAATTGGGAGGATATTGCCAAAAAAGCTAAAACCAATAAGCATATTTTGAACTTTGCTCCATATGTTGATGGCCAAGGCCTGGTATCTTATGATGGTAATGTTAGCGGAGTGTTAATCCGTGGCGTAAAACCGGATTTAGAAAAAACTGTGGATAATATCGGCGCTCATATTATATCTGGTGAAAGTAATTCTTTAATTTCTGGTAAATTTAATGTTATTATTGGTAAGGAACTAGCCAGGCAATTAGGTGTGCAAGTTGGAGACAAAATAACTATAATAACTCCTGATGGACAAACTACCCCTGCAGGAATGATACCCAGGCTTAAACAATTTAATGTTACTGGTATTTTTAATATGCATATGTTTGAATATGACAGTGGTTTAGTACTAATTAATTTAGCTGATGCACAGGTATTACTTAAAATGAATCATGCGGTTAGTGGCATCCGTTTAACGGTAGATGATGTAATGAATACCCGAGAAATCAAGCACCAACTAGGTAAAATAATGCCAGATAATATATTAGCTTCAGACTGGGTGGATCAACATGCTAATTATTTCTCAGCAGTTGAACTCGAAAAGAAAATGATGTTTGTAATTTTAACCTTAATTGTGGCTGTTGCTGCATTTAATTTAGTATCTACCCTGGTTATGACAGTTAATGATAAAAGGGCTGATATCGCTATTTTAAGGACTATGGGTGCCAGTAAGCAAAATATTACCCGGATTTTTATATTACAAGGTGGCGTTTCCGGTATTATTGGTACTGTAAGCGGTACTGTTCTTGGTTTACTGCTTGCCGCTAATATTGGTAAAATTGTACATTTTTTTGAAATGGTAACAGGAACAAAATTAATTAGCGGTGATGTATATTTAATTGACTATTTGCCTTCACAAATTATTCCAAGTGATGTAATTAGTATTTTTATTGTTTCAATTTTGTTAAGTATTGTTGCTACAATCTACCCTAGCCGCAATGCTGCCAAGACTGATCCAGTTGAGGCTCTGCGTTATGAATAAAGATATAGATAGTTTAGTGCTAATTTGTAATAACTTACATAAATCTTATATATCCGCTAGTACTAAACTACCAATCTTATGTGGTATAAATCTTGAGGTTGCATCAGGTGAAACAATTAGTATTGTAGGTAGTTCTGGCAGTGGCAAGAGTACATTGTTACATATTTTAGCAGGATTAGATAACGCGACTTCAGGTTCTATCATTATAGATGGCCATGTCCTAAATGGATTAAAAGATAATCAAGTGTGTAATATTCGTAACCAAAAATTAGGTTTCATATATCAATTTCATCATTTATTACCTGAATTTACTGCTTATGAAAATGTATTAATGCCTATATTAATTCATGGAAATGTAAACGCAGATAACAAAGAATTTGCTATGCATTTATTAAATCGTTTGGGATTAGATAAACGATTCTCACACTATCCATCACAGCTCTCAGGCGGTGAACGTCAGCGAGTTGCTATTGCCAGAGCAGTTATAAATAATCCAAAACTAGTTTTTGCAGATGAGCCAACTGGTAATTTGGATAATCATACTGGTAGCCAGGTCCTTGAAATATTTTTTTCTTTGCAAAAAGAATTAAAAACCAGCTTGATTATTGTTACTCATGATCCAGCTATTGCTGCTTTAACAAAATCCAGCTATCGCCTGAAAGATGGGCTGCTTAATTTATATTAGCAAAATATATTAGCAAAATCTTCTTTAATATGCAGCCCTACAATGATTTCTTAAACTAATAATTTGCAATAAAGCAAAATTAGACTATGCTATAATGTAGTTATTTGCAGCTTATATATTTAATGCAGTAATATTTATTCGGAGATAAAATTGAATACTAAATTAATGGCAACACTAGCAATCATAGGTTTAAGCCTGACAGCATGCGGAAGTGGCACAAGCAGCACACAGCCTCCGTCACCTCCACCATCTTATACACCAACTCCGGTTCCAAGCAGCAGCAATAACATGCATATTCAAATTA
>JAJFBO010000093.1 GCA_020697025.1 Burkholderiales bacterium | reverse complement strand
ACCAGGCCTGTTGGTTATACCCCACAAAATGATTTTATAAATACCGCATTAACTGGATATGTGAGTATACGTCCAGAAGAATTATTAGGTAAAATTAAAACTATAGAAAAATTAATGGGTAAAAATGAAGTTTTTACTAATGGTCCCAGATGCATTGATATTGACTTAATTTTATTCGATAATTTAATTTATACCCATAATTTTCTGACCGTACCCCATAAATCTATGCATCTGCGTGACTTTGTGCTAAAACCATTATATGATATTGATCCTAGCTGGTTACATCCAAAATACAATAAAACTATTGCCGAACTTCTTGCCCAATTAAAAGACACTTCAATTATTAGTCAGGTTGAATATTATAAATGAACTATCTAATCAAGTTTGCTAATAAACGCGATTTACGTTTATTATTACGTCATAATTATAAGCAAAAAATAGATATGTCTTCATTATATAAGATAGCTAATTTTTACTATATTTTATTACAGGCTAATTCTACTATTCATTTTCCAGAAACTGTACAACTTATATCCCAGTTAGATACATCCAAAAATGATAAATCTTTACAATACATAAATTATACACCTAAAACTGCAGCCGAAGAATATTTACACGTATGGGCACAAAGTGAAATTGAGCAGACAACCAGGTATATTTTATGTGAACAAAATTCAGTTTTATCAGGTAATACCCGTATGCATAATCATTTTGGGATCGCAGTCTATCGCTGTTTTGAAAGCCTGGTTGATATATTTGCAATCTTAAATTACACCCCAGACTCATTTTCTGATGGCGGACAATTTAACCAAATAGATAGTGCATTAAAACAAGCCAGGCACCTTCTAAGTATGGGCGCCAATATTATTGATTTAGGAGCACAATCAACCAGACCTATGGCAAAAATTCTTGATGCCCAAGGTGAAATTAAACGGCTAAAAGAAGTTTTACCATATATATTGGAATTAAAAAAAGAATTAAATTTTGAGCTAAGTATTGATACATATCATAAAGAAACAATATTATGGCTTGCAAATTATGATATAGATATCATTAATGATGTTTCTGGCAGCCTTTTGGAAGATGTAATTAAAATAATATTAAATTCTAATAAACGTTATGTTGCAATGCATAGCTTATGTATACCGGCAAATCCTAAAATAGTATTGGATATAACAACCAATCCAGTGGATTATTTACATTTTTGGTTCACAAATAAGATAGAGATTCTAAATAAAGCAGGCTGTAATACTGCAAATTTGATTTTAGATCCAGGCATAGGGTTTGGTCTAAATGCTGTTCAATCATGGTTTGTTATAAAAAATATAGCTAAGCTACGTGATATCCCATGTGAAATATTAGTTGGACATTCGCGAAAATCTTTTTTTAATCATATATCACTGGAAACTGCATCTAATCGCGACTTGGAAACTGCTCTAGTTGCAACAAATATATTGCCATATGTAGACTATATTAGACTGCATAACTTAGATATATTTAATCAGATAAATCCGGTTTTTGGGCAAACTGCTTAGAATTACTGTTATAATTCTGTATATTTTAAAAGGGTTATTTTATGACGATATTACAGCAAGATTTAGATTTAATCCGTAATTCAATTAGGGTTATACCAGACTGGCCGGAAAAAGGTGTGTCTTTTCGTGATATAACCACTTTATTACAAGATCCGTTAGCATTTCACAAAGTAATTGAAATATTATTAAATCGTTATAAAAATAAGCAAATTGATGTAGTAGCCGGACTTGATGCACGCGGCTTTATTTTTGGTCCGGTATTAGCTTATGAATTAGGAGTAGGATTCGTGCCAATTCGTAAAAAAGGGAAACTGCCCTTTAATACTTACGCTGAGAGTTACACTTTAGAGTATGGGGACGTTACAACAGTAGAAATTCATACAGATGCATTTAATCCAGGGGAAAATGTTCTAATTATTGACGATTTGATTGCAACAGGTGGTACTATGTTAGCTAGTTGTAAATTGATTAACCGGCTTGGTGGTAAAGTTCATGAATGTGCGGTAGTTAATGACTTAATTTATCTTGGGGGCAGCGAAGCTATTAGAAATGAAGGATTTAGTGTTTTTTCAATTCTGGAATATAAATAATGTTAGTTTATGGTAATTATCCTAATGTACGCCTGAGACGAAATAGATCTTCAGAATTTATCCGTGACATTGTTGCTGAAAATCATTTACATGTGCATGATCTGGTCTATCCAGTATTTATTCTTGATGGCAAAAATCGGGTAGAGCCTATTTTATCTATGCCCGGGCAATCACGTATTAGTATTGATAAATTACTTGAAACTGCAAAAGAATGCCAGAATTTGGGAATTCGAGCTATTGCCCTATTTCCCGTAATTGAAACATCCAAAGACCTAGAATCTGTCCATGAAAGCTATAATTCAGACGGCTTAGTGCAAAATGCCATACAAGAATTAAAAGCTAATTTTCCTGATTTGGGGGTTTTTACCGATGTAGCACTAGATCCATATACTTACAATGGACATGACGGAATAACCGATATTCAAGATTATGTACTTAATGACGTTACTAATGAATTATTAGTTAAGCAAGCATTGTCACATGCAGCAGCAGGAGCTGATTTTGTTTGTCCGTCAGATATGATGGATGGACGTATTGGTGCTATTCGTACCGCGCTTGAAAATGATGGGTATCATAATACTGGTATTATCGCTTATTCAGTAAAATATGCTTCACATTTATACGGGCCTTTCCGGGATGCTGTAGGAGCAAAAAAAGGTTTGGGAAAATCAGGTAAGACAAGCTATCAGTTAAACCCCGCTAATAGTAATGAAGCTTTTCATGAAACAGCTCACGATTTAGCCGAGGGAGCTGATATAATTATGGTTAAGCCAGGAAGTATATATTTAGATATATTATATCGAATTAAACATGAATTTAAAAAACCAACAGCCATATATCATGTTAGTGGGGAATATGCTATGTTAAAGCTTGCGGCTGATCATGGTTATTTGGATTACTCAGGAATTTTATTGGAAAGTATGTTATCCTTTAAGCGTGCCGGCGCAGATATGATATGGACATATGCTGCACTTGATGTAGCAAAGTTACTTAATAATTAATATTTTTTTTGGAATAATAATTACATGAAAACAAATGATGTGGATCAAAAACTTAATCACCTAAAAACGGCAATATTTCAGCTAAAGGAGGGTGAAGCTCTATTTAATAAATACTCGGTGGGCCTGGAAGAAGATTATCTGGCTGAGTATACAGCAGACGAAATTCTACGCGATTTATTAATGTGTGATGTTCTGTCTTGTGAGTCACAATATGCAATTCAAGTTAGACTAAATACTGAACGCAAAAATATGTGGCAGATCAAATTATTAAAATTTGGCGATACAGTTAGCTTATCCCGCGGCCTGCCAATTTTAGAAAATTTTGGTGTAAAACTTTATGATGAACGTCCGTATGAAATAAATATTGATAATGGCAATACTATATTTATCTGTGATTTTGGTGTTGAAGTACCATTAGAGATTATAGACAAAATCAAAGATAAACACTTGTTAGCCAAATTAGAACAAGCAATTGTTGCTGTATTTGATCGTAAGGCTGAAAATGACAGTTTAAATCGTTTAGTGCTATTTAGTGATTTAGCAATTCGCGAAATTGAAATGATGCGCGCTATTACTCATTATATTGTACAAACTACCCTGCCATTTTCCAAAGCTTATTTAGCAGATACATTAAGTTCATATCCTGTAGTTGCACATAATTTATTTGCTTATTTTGATGCCCGCTTTAATATTGAAACACATGATGTGGCAAGATCTAAACAAATAAGAGAAGAGATAGTTAACATATTGGAAAAAGCTGGTAGTTTGGACGCTGATCGAATTTTGAAGGCTTACTTGTCAGTCATTGATGCTATGCTTAGAACTAATTATTATCAATTAAATAATAATATGCATAAAAGTTATATTTCATTTAAACTTGAATCGGCCCAAATTTCTTTTTTACCCAAACCTTTGCCATTATATGAAATATTTGTTTACTCTATGCGTTTTGAAGCTATCCACTTACGCGGGGGCAAAGTAGCCCGTGGCGGGCTGCGCTGGTCTGATCGGCGAGAAGATTTCAGGACTGAAGTTTTAGGCCTGGTAAAAGCACAGATCGTCAAAAATTCAGTTATTATTCCCACTGGTTCCAAAGGCGGGTTTGTATGTAAAAAATTACCTGAAATTTCCAACCGCGACGCATATATGCAAGAAGGTATAAATTGTTATAAGAATTTTATTTCCGGGTTGCTTGATATTACAGATAATTTAGTATCTGGTGTAATAGTACCGCCAAAAGACGTAGTTCGTTATGATATGGATGACCCATACTTGGTTGTAGCAGCGGATAAGGGAACTGCAGCTTTTTCAGATTACGCAAATAATGTATCAAACCAATATGAATTCTGGTTAGGTGATGCTTTTGCCTCAGGCGGTACAGCTGGTTATGACCATAAAAAAATGGGAATTACTGCAAAAGGTGCATGGGAATCGGCTAAACGTCATTTCCGCTTTCTTGGGATAAATATTCAAACTCAGGTATTTACTGCAATTGGTATAGGTGATATGGCAGGAGACGTCTTCGGTAATGGTATGCTTTTATCCAAACATATCAAATTATTAGCTGCGTTTAACCACCAGCATATATTTATTGATCCTAATCCAAATGTAGCAACTTCATATGCTGAACGTGAAAGATTATTTAACTTACCTCGCTCAAGCTGGGCTGATTATGATAAAAGTTTAATCTCACCAGGTGGTGGAGTATTTGAACGCTCTGCTAAATCAGTTACTTTATCTAAAGAAGTAAAAAAATGGTTAGGGATCAATGTTAGCCAGATAACGCCAACTGAACTCATTCACTGCATACTGCAAGCACCAGCCGATATGCTATATAATGGTGGAATTGGTACATATATAAAAGCGGAGTCTGAATCAGATGAAATAGTCAAGGATAAAGCTAATGACGGCGTACGGGTAAATGGCAAAGAATTAAAAGTAAAAGTTGTAATAGAGGGGGGTAATTTAGGCGCCACTCAACTTGGCCGGATTGAATATGCCAAAACTGGTGGATTAATCTGGACTGATGCTATTGATAACTCAGCCGGGGTTGATTGCTCAGATCATGAGGTGAATATTAAGATTTTGTTTGCAGCAATCATGCAGCAAACAAATATGACAGTGGAAGAACGTAATACAATATTGGCAACCATGACGGATGAAGTGGCCAGCCTTGTTCT
>JAJFBO010000092.1 GCA_020697025.1 Burkholderiales bacterium | reverse complement strand
ACTGCAAGGAAGCAATTGTCAAACACCAGTAGTAATTCCAAATGCCAGTCATGTTTATGCACAATATACAATTATCACCAAACAAAGAGAAAAATTAATTAAAGATTTACAAGTTGTAGGTATTCCTACATCGGTACATTATCCATTGCCGCTTCATCAGCAGCCGGCATTGCAGGCATATTACCATGGACAGGATTTATCCACTTCTGAGCGTTTGGCTAATGAAGTTGTAAGTTTACCTATGCACCCATATTTAGATGAAGCATGCCAAAATAAAATTGTAGAGGCTGTTATACATTCACTAAGTACTTAAGTAAAGGCTCTTTTCCATTTACATAAAGTCAAGTAGAAATCTAATCTTTGAAATATAAAATATGATATTGCTGCAAATTGCAAAATATACACATATGCCAAAGCCCTTTGTGGTGTTTGGAGCATTATTTACAATTTATGCTGCATTTATCTTATTTAAAACGATCCGCGAAGGTTATTTCAATGGTATATTTAGCCAAATAATTAACCTGTTTCATGAGTATTATAAAGCCTTTTTGATTTTTGTATTATGTATGGTATTTATAGTATATTTTATTGATTTGCCAATTACCAGGCAATGTATCTCCTGGTATAACATTGATGTTTATACAATTTTAGATTTTATTAATTCGATGGGTGAGGGCTGGTTTGTTATTAGTGTTTTGTTTACTTTAAGTCTTATCTATGACTTTTTAGGTAAATCCAATTCTGTGGTAGTCCTAAAAATATCCTATGTGGCAGCAGCCTATGCCGGAATATTTAATGCAGTATTAAAGTTTATTTTTAACCGGCAGCGACCAAGTATTGGCTTAGAGCCAACCAATTTTTTTTATTTTTTTATTTCTGGTGATAAAAGATTAATTGACCTGATGTATGCATATAATAGTATGCCATCAGGCCATACTATTACAGTGTTTGCTGCTATAGTTCCCATAATTTTATATAATAAATCATCATTGATGAAATTTTTATTATTATTTTATGCAATATCTGTTGCAATAGCAAGAATTTATACAATAAATCACTGGTTTAGTGATATTTGCGTCTCGGGAGTTTTAGGAATTATAATTGGATTGGCAATTTATAGAACTAATTCATATAGGATAAAAGCAAATGCTATTTGATTTAAATGAAGAACAAACCCAGTTAACAAAAGCCCTATCCAAGGTCATACAAAAAGAAATTGGAGATAGTTATATCTCATTTAGTAAATATATGTCTTTAGCACTATATCATCCAAAATATGGTTATTATAATAATTTACTATATAAATTTGGTTCTCGTGGAGATTTTATTACGGCGCCTTTAGTCTCAGAATTATTTGCAATTGGTTTATCCCAACAGATAAAAGAAGTTTTTGCTAAAAATGTAGGGCGCAATATTCTGGAATTTGGTGCAGGAAATGGTCAATTAATGTTAGACCTTCTAGCCAGTCTTGATGGTGAAATTGAGCATTATTATATTATGGAATTAAGTACTTCCTTGGCACATCTACAACAAGAACGTCTAAATAAAGAGAATCCACAATTAAAAGATCAGGTAACCTGGTTATCGGCCTTACCCCACAAATTTAATGGTGTAATTATCGGCAACGAAGTTCTCGATGCGATTGCCTGTGATGTAGTTCACTGGCAAAGTGGAGAAATATATTCAAAAGTAGTAAGCTTTGAATCAAATAAATTTATGTTTACTGATATAAAAGCAAGTGAACAAATACAAAAAATATGTAAAGATATTCGGCAACTTGAGAATAATTATACTTCAGAAGTTAGCTTGGAGCGCAGTGGGTTTATTAGAAGCCTAAGCGATATGCTAACTCAGGGAGTTATTATTTTGATTGATTATGGTTATGGAGAATCAGAGTATTATTCACCATCACGATCAAATGGGACATTACGCGGTTTTTTTCGGCAGCATCAATTAGATAATGTATTAATATATCCAGGCTTAATTGATATTACCAGTAGTGTTGATTTCACTGCAATTGCCAAAACTGCAATTGATAATAACCTGGATTTATTGGGTTTTACTACACAAAGTTCCTTTCTAATAAATTGTGGTATACTAAATGAGTTGGAAAAAAAGCATAAAGGCTATAGCCACAGCGAGTATTTACAACTTACTAATCAATTAAACAGGCTAATCTCGCCAAATGAAATGGGAGAAATATTTAAGGTAATTGCTTTTAGTAAAAATATGGATCATCCCGATTATATGGGGTTTAACAATGGGGACCGTAGCTATACTCTCTAAATTGAGTTCTTATCTTAATCATTAATTTACTATTATCTATTAAGGGAAATATAATATATTATGCAAGTTAACCAGATCAGACAAAAATTTTTAGATTTTTTTAAATTTAATAACCATGAAGTTATTAAGTCTAGCTCACTAATTCCAGGCGATGATCCAACATTATTATTTACTAATGCGGGGATGAACCAATTTAAAGATGTATTTTTAGGCTTAGATAAACGCACCTATGTACGGGCTGCTTCAGCACAAAAATGTGTCAGGGCGGGAGGCAAGCATAATGATTTGGAAAATGTAGGTTATACGGCCCGCCATCACACATTCTTTGAAATGTTAGGTAATTTTAGTTTTGGTGATTATTTTAAAGAGGAAGCCCTTAAATATGCCTGGGAGTTTTTAACTTCACCACAGTGGCTTAATTTGCCCAAAGACAGGCTTTATGTAACGGTTTATCATACTGATGATGAAGCATTTAAAATCTGGAATGAATTAATTGGATTAGATAGAGATAGAATAATTCGGATAGGGGATAAACCACAAGGTGGTTCAGATAATTTTTGGCAAATGGGTGAAACCGGCCCCTGCGGCCCATGCAGTGAAATATTTTATGATCATGGAGATGCAATTCCTGGTGGGTTACCTGGTACTCCTAATGAGGACGGGGATCGTTATATAGAAATCTGGAACTGTGTGTTTATGCAGTTTAACCGCGATGAAAATGGTAATTTAAATCCGCTGCCTAAACCTTCAGTTGATACCGGAATGGGTTTGGAGCGTATTTCAGCAGTAATGCAAAATGTGCACAGTAATTATGAGATAGACCTTTTTATCGGACTAATTAATCACTCAGCAATTGTTACAGGTTGCACCGCTAAGGATAATTCATCATTAAAAGTTTTAGCCGATCATATCCGTTCAGTAAGTTTTTTAATTGCTGATGGTGCAATGCCAAGTAACGAAGGGCGGGGTTATGTTTTACGCCGGATTATCCGCCGGGCAATTCGTCATGGCTATAAATTAGGTTTACGCACACCGTTTTTTTGGAAGCTGGTACAAGAATTAGTTTATCAAATGGGAGAAGCTTATCCTGAGTTAACCAGCCAAAAAGAACTAATCGAAAAAACCATTAAAGCAGAAGAAGAGCGCTTTTTTGAAACAATTGATAACGGCATGAAATTATTAAATGAACAGCTAAAATTAATTACGTCAGGCCAGATTTTAAGCGGTAAACTAGCTTTCAAATTATATGATACATACGGATTTCCCTTAGACCTGACACAGGATGTTTGTAAAGAATATGGATTAAGTGTTGACGTTGTAGAGTTTAATACACTAATGCAGCAGCAAAAAAACACAGCAAAACAAGCCGGACAGTTTAAAATGGATACGACACTTGATTATTCGGGTGCCAAAACAAATTTTATAGGTTATTCTGAGACGAGTGTAACAACCAAAATTATTGCTTTATATAAGGGAGATGAGTCAGTCCAGAGCTTAAAATCTGGGGAAACTGGAATTGTAGTTTTAGAGCAAAGTGTATTTTATGCCCAGGGGGGCGGCCAGACCGGAGATAGCGGAACTATTATGACCGAAGATGGAACAACAATATTTGCAGTTGAAGATACGCAAAAGATCAGACCGCAGGTATTTGGACATATTGGCACCATAGAAGCTGGCAATATAAAAGTTGGGGATACTGTTGTGGCAAAAGTTTCTGCTAAACGAATGGCTATTGCACGTAATCACTCGGCAACACATTTATTACATAAAGCCTTGCATGAGGTATTAGGTAATCATGCTACCCAAAAAGGTTCTTTAGTAAATAGTGAATATACCCGATTTGACTTTGCTCACGACAAGGCACTAACGTCGGCTCAGATAGAAGAAGTTGAGAAGATTGTAAATCATGTGATTATGATGAATCACGAAGTTGTTATTTCGACAATGAGCTATGATGAAGCAATTGCTCAAGGGGCAATGGCATTATTTGGTGAAAAATATACGGATGATGTTAGAGTGATTCAAATGGGAGATTTTTCGACTGAATTATGTGGCGGTACACATGTAAATCGCACGGGTGATATAGGGTTCTTCACAATAATAGGTGAATCTGGTATAGCAGGGGGCATACGTAGGATAGAGGCTATAACTGGAGAAGCGGCATTATCCAGGATGCAAAAAAATATGGCTATACTTGATAAATTACGTGATACCTTAAAAGCTCAGTCAAATGATATTATAATAGACAAAATTACCTTATTACAAGAAGATAATAAGCGGTTTAATAAAGAAATTGGTGAATTAAAATCTAAATTGGCAACCTTTTCGGCAAATACAATGCTAGACGATGTGGAAGTATTGAATAATGGGGATAAGCTTCTGGTAGTAAAAATACAAGATACTGATAATAAAGCTTTAATGGAGCTTGTAGACAAATTAAAAGATAAACTAGTTAGCGGCATTGTTATTGCTGCTTGCATAAATCAAGAGCAGGTTAGCCTGATAGTTTCTATTAGCAGAGATCTAACCAGTAAGTACAATGCTGGTTTGATTATTGGACACTTAGCTGCAAGTATAGATGGCAAAGGCGGCGGCAGGCCGGATTTAGCCCGTGGCAGCGGTACAAATATCGCAAAATTAGATGAGGCCTTACAAGCTATTAAACTATATTTAGAAAGTAATAATGGGACATAGAGATGACTATAATAGTAAATTCTAAATTTGATGGCGGTAGTATCATACCGCTTGATTTATCTAACCTAAAAGCGCTAAATTTCAAGATTCGCAATGATACAAACTCACATTTTGCCCAGTGGTTCTATTTTCAATTAAGTAATGTCCTGGGTAAACAGTTAAATATCATATTTAGTGAGTTAAGTAAAACTGCATATCCGGAAGGTTGGGAAAATTATAGGATTTGTGTTAGCTATAACAATGTTGATTGGTCTAGATTATCAACTAATTTTGATGGTGATAATCTTACATTTTCAGTATCTCCAGAAGTTAATACAGTATATTTTGCTTATTTTGAACCATACTCTT
>JAJFBO010000001.1 GCA_020697025.1 Burkholderiales bacterium | reverse complement strand
ATCTGTAACAGGCACATCTAGCACTGCGCCAGAGTTATCAAAAAATAAATTATCTCCAAATAAGCGGGTTGATCTACCTTCTGGCAACTTAAACGAATTATTCACTAAATTCTCCATCGGTTTTAATCTGATATTTCATCATCTTCAGTATAAGCAATACGCACGCCTCTTTCATCACTGACAATTCCGCCACGAATTATTTGGCTTAACTCTTCTGATAAATTACTCTTAATCTTAACTGGCTTAGCACTGATTGTTTGCTGAGTCTTCTCTTGTTCTTCATTGCTCGTGTTAAACTGGGTAATCTGTCTCCAGCTGCGTTTAATATCATCTGCTAAAATCACTAATAAATCATTTTCTGCAGCATGAGATAAACCATAATTAATAGCTTCTTCTTCACTTAATATCACATGAATATTTTCAGGTTTAACTCCTGCAGCAATTAAGCCACCTTTTAATAGCTCAGGTATCTCACCATCTGAACGTCCGCGTTTACCATCATCTTGCTTACAAATAAACCTGTCAAAACAACCAGCCGCAATAGTAGCTAATTCCAAGACATCTTGATTACGCCTGTCCCCTGGTGCTGAAATTACACATATACGTTTGCCGCGTACATCAAGTTTACCCACCAAATCACATAACAATGTTAGTGCTGCCGGATTATGTGCATAATCCAGTAAAACCTTGAAGGGATGCTCTTCAAAGAAATTCATGCGTCCAGGAGCCTGAAAAAAACTTGTAGTAAATGTCATTAATCCATTTTTAATATCATCCAAGCTCATACCCATACTATAAGTTATAGCTGCAGCAAACATAGCATTTTGTACATTATGTATAGCTTTACCTTCAATTGTAGCTGGAATAAGATGCGTCCATAATACCGGCATATGCACAAGATTATCAAATATAGTAATCATTGAGCCATTTAAACTACTTTCTAAAGTTATTGCTTTTCCGCCTGCACGAATATGTTCGCGTACTAAATCATGTTCAGGATTCATGGTAACATAAAAAATGTTTTTTGCCTGTGTATAAGCTGACATCTTTAAACATTCTGCATCATCAGCATTTAATACAGCTGTATCTTTTGCTGCTTCTACTACGATTCGTTTTACACGGCTAAGTTCTGCAATAGTAGTTACCCCATGTAAACCTAAGTGATCAGATGAAACATTTAAACAAGCACCCACATTACAATAATCAAACCCTAATCCATTACGTAATAGTCCGCCCCTGGCTGTTTCAAATATACCTATATCAACAGAAGGGTCGCGAAGTACCATTTGTGCTGATTTTGGTCCGGTAGTATCTCCGGCTACTGTCAAGCGCCCATTTACATAAATACCATCTGTTGTAGTTAAACCAACTTGCTTACCTGCATGCTTCCACATATGCGCCACCATGCGTGAGGTTGTTGTTTTTCCATTGGTACCCGTAATTGTTGCAATAGGAATACGCGCTTCATGTTTATTGGGAAATAACATATTCATAACTGCCCCAGCTACATCTCTTGATTTGCCTTCACTTGGAGACACATGCATACGAAACCCGGGAGCTGCATTTACTTCAACAATAGCACCACCAACTTCCAAATAGGATTTAGTAATATCAGCGGTTAGAAAATCAACACCGCCAACATCCAACCCTACAGCCCCAACAGCCCGTTCTGCCATATGCCTGTTATCCGGATGTACAACATCAGTCATATCAATAGCTGTACCGCCTGTAGATAAATTAGCTGTAGAACGTAAATAAAGTAACTCATCTTTAGGCAAGATACTATTGGCATTATAACCCGCAAATTCCATTAATGCCTCTGCCTGATAATCTAATTCAATACGAGTCAAAACTTTTTCATGTCCAACGCCACGGCGGGCGTCTTCATTTACTATATCTACTAATTGACTTATTGTATGAATGCCATCACCAATCACAGGACCTGGAACCCGTATTGCAACTGCAACTAATTTACCATTAACCACCAGCATCCTGTGATCAAACCCGATTATATATTGTTCAACCAATGCATAACGGGCATGCTCAACTGCTACTTCAAAAGCCTCCATAACTTGTTTATCGTCAGTAAGATTAATTGAAATACCCCGGCCATGGTTGGCATCTAATGGTTTTACTACTACCGGATAGCCTAAGCGATTAGCAGCAGCAACCGCTTCAAATGGCGTTCTCACTAATTTTTGTTGTGGTACGGGTAAACCCAGAGCATCTAATAACTGGTTTGTTGCTTCCTTATCACTAGCCAAAACAACTGCTATATCTGTAGTTTGGCTGGTTATTGTTGCCCGGATACGTTTTTGAAATTTACCATGTCCGAATTGGACCAATGATTGATTATTTAACCGAATATACGGTATACCACGAAGTTTTGCTGCATCAACCAGGGACTGTGTACTTGGGCCAAATTGTTTGCTCTGTGCAAAACGGATAAAAGCAACGCGTTCTTCTTCAAAATTAAAACCAGCTAAATCCAGATTCAGTTGAGTTTGTACTTCTTTTGGCATCAAAGATATCAATAAATCACGCGCTAATAAACAAGCCCGTAGTCCAACATCTTTTTGTTTATATTCAAAAACCATGTTGTATTCGCCGATTTTATCAGTCGAGCGAGTTTTGCCAAAGCTGACATCGCTCCCGGCCAATCCCTGCATTTCCAAAGTAACATGTTCCCAGATATGTCCAAGCCATGTGCCTTCCCCTTCCCGAAGCCGGCGTATAAAGCCGCCTGATGACCGGTAAGAGCAGCCATGGGTTTTAAGGCCAGGCAAGGCACTAATTAAGCCATCAATAAAATCGTTTCCAAGTTTTACAGATGGCCAATTTTCTAATACACCCAGGTCAATAACATGACGAATTACTGGAAATGAAGCGTATACATTTGGCCCTACATAAACATTTGTTGACAAAATTTTCATAAATACCCCTTTATTTATTTTAGGCAAGCAATTACCTGATTAATTAATTTTCGTGACTTATTTCCAACATCAGAAGCTAAAATACCTATTAGTCCAGCATATTCAAGTGCTAGTTCATCAGCTGCTGCCCCATGAATTAATGTTCCAAAACGTAAGCTTTCAAATAAAGGCATGCCCTGAGATATAAATGCAGCAATAATTCCACACAACGTATCCCCTTGCCCGGCATTTGATAAGCCCGGATTACCTGTAGGATTTATAAATAACTCCTTACCATTATATAATAGTGAAGTATAACCCTTTAGCAAAGTTCCTGAATTATAATATTCGCTTAATTTTTTAATACTTTCTACTCTTGAGTTTTGAATTTGCTCTACTGTACAACTTAAAAGTCTAGATGCTTCTTTAGGATGCGGCGTAATGACTTTATTTGGCAAAGCACGAAATTGATAATGCCACCGGGGATTACCTGCAATAATATTTAGCGCATCAGCATCAAAAATAAGTTTAGTTGCTGGCTGTAAAACAAGAATCTTTTCAAGAATTTTATGTGCAACTTCTTTTTGGCCTAAACCAGGACCAACTACTACCACATCATAATTTTCAATATTTTTTATTATATCCTTGGGTTTTCCAGTTAATAATTCTGGCATTAGCAAATCAATACTTAATCCTTGATCCAATGAGCCTAATACTACTTTTCCTGCTCCGCAAAGCATGGCAGAACGACCAGCAAGATAAATTGACCCATGCATACCGCATGCACCACCAATTATACCAACAGTACCAAAATCTCCTTTATTTGTATTTAATTTATTTCTTACTAAGACTTTACAATTAATATTTTCCAAACTATTAGTAAGCAGTGGAATTTTTAATCTTTGGGCTTGTGATGCTATTTGCTTGTTAGTAGCCAAATGAACTTGTGTTTTCATCTGCTATTGCAAAAGCTGCTGTAGTTCGCCCGATTCATACATTTCAGCCACAATATCAGAACCGCCAATAAATTGGCCATTTATATATAATTGCGGAACCGTAGGCCAATTTGAATATTCTTTTATACCTTGTCTGATCTCTTCATCTTCCAGAACATTAACCGTAAAAAAATCTTTTACGTCACAAGCAGATAATATCTTTAGTACACGACCTGAAAAACCACACATTGGAAACTTGGATGTTCCTTTCATGTATAATACTATCTTATGTCCACTTATTTGCTGTTTTATTTTTTCTTGTACATCTGGCATACTACATATTTCCTTTAAATTTTTTCTAACCCTATATTGTACAGTAATCAGACAGGACAATTTATAAAATTACAAAATATTAAAGTAAAAAATACTAAGTACATTTATTTTATACATATAAACCAAAAATTTTCATATTAAAATTATTTTAATTAATATATAATATTGGTAGTAAATTTTATAAATGAGTAAATTATGAAAAAAATAATGAAATTATTTTTATTATCAGCACTGTTTTCAATTACTTCATTATGTTTTGCAACCCAAGCAGACGATGAAGAGTTTGAGTTAAGACAGCAGATACTTAATCCCATTTTTGAGCATTTTCAGTCCAATCCACTTCACGCACCCGGAAAACTTAGGGCAGAGCAGCTTATAAATAAGCAAATAGAAGAAAAAACTAAATATGATTATAACAGCTTAGAAAAGGTGCCGTGGGATACAAATGTGAAAAATGCTTACCAGAAGTTAGAAGATATTCATAAGGAAAGAAGAATTGGTGTTAATCTGAACGAGTTAGTTAGTTCTAAATTTTTTGCTGAAGGAGCTAAAACAGCTTGGGATATGAAATCAGGTACTTGTAATGATTATGCAGATTTAGTAAAGATTATTTTTGAATTTAATATTTTAAATGATGAGGAAAATGATACCCCGTCCTTTTTTACAAAGGCTATATATATAAAGGCAGAAGCTGATGAGGGTAGACATACCCCCACATCAGGCAATCATGTTTTTATTTTAATTCAAGGTAAAAGTGGAACTTTATTTGCGGTTGATGCCTTTGAAAATCAAATTAAAAGATTAAGAACTAATTTTCTTGATACAATCAAAGATGAAGAAGACAAAGATGGTAGAGGAGTTAAACTGTCACCAGAAGTAAGTAAGAAGGTAACTGAGTTATTTAGTCAAGATGGTGTTTATGATATATTATATATTAGGCCAAAAACTCAATGGTTGGTAACCCCACTTTTTTCTAAACTTAGGCGTAATCAGATTCGTACTTATGACCCTAGTATGGCTAAGCTGTATAAATCTTTACAATCCCAATTTAAAGGATGGTTCGATTATTATGAGCTTAAGCCTTTTAAAGGCAAGAATCAATGCAAAGGCTGTTCAGTTAGCTAGATATCTTTATCTATGCTAGAATATATCCATACTATCGCTAACCTTAAAAAGCGTTAATATATGATTGAAAGTTAACTATTAGTGCTTTTAATTGGTATAGTATACATGTAAGACTGAATTCACTATGGGTAATAATATAAATAGAATTTTACTACAGAAAATTTTATTGGTTATTTAGCGCCCCATGGCTTAACTAAATTATTTACCAGGCCTAACTGATCTAGTATACGGCCAACGATAAAATCAACTATATCCTGCACACTTTGTGGATGAGTATAAAAAGCAGGCATTGGCGGTAGTATACAGACATTTAATGCAGCTAATTTTTGCATATTAGCTAAATGTATGGCCGATAAGGGTGTTTCCCGGGGCACAAGAATAAGATTTTTGCGCTCTTTAAGCACTACATCTGCAGCACGACAGAGTAAATCATCACCAATGCCATTGGCAATTTTGCCAAGACTTGCCATAGAACATGGACAAACTACCATAGCATCACTGACATTGCTTCCAGATGCCATCGGAGCATACCAGTCGTTATTGGTATAAACAAAAAGATTTTGATTATTAATTAAATTTAACTCTTTTATAAGATTATCTCTTGTTGCATTAGGATTACCAGATAAACTGATTCCAGTTTCCTGCTTAGCAGTAATAATCCCGGCATTAGTAATAACCAGATGCACTGTACAATTTAATTTTAATAATTGATCCAATAAGGTAAATGCCAAAGGAATGCCAGTGGCCCCAGTAATACCTAATGTTAATATCAATACATACTCCTTGGTCCAAATCTTTTGTTCACGTGTCAACTGCCAAAAGCTGGCAGTTTAGGTTGTACCTTATGCTTTTTTAACCGCACATAATCAGGTAACCCGTTTATAAATGGTGGAAAATCCTCACCCATAATTAGCGGCAATAAATAATCACGGCATTTATTCGTAATATGAAACCCATCTTGTGTAATAAAATCTCGCGGCATTTGCTTTTCTTTGTTGGCAATCTCTGTCAAAGGAGCATAATCTATCTCCCAACCATATGGCTCCTGCGAGATACGTTTAATATAGGGCATAATAGCATTGTGCCCTATAAGTGCCAATTTAACCCCAGTAAAACCTAAAGCATAAGCCTGTTCTACATCAATAGCTGATGAAATATGTCTGGCTGAACGCTGTAAATAATCTGCAACCGCCCAGTGATATTTAAGGTTTAAGCGTCTTTTAACAATGTCCGCAATAATTGGCGCTACGCCTCCTAATTGTTTATGCCCAAAATCATCAGTAACTTGTTGCGAATTGCTTATTAATTCACCGGATTTATTTTTAATTCCCTCAGATACAGTTATTACACAATAGCCATACATCTTAACTATCGTATCTACTTTAGTTATAAATAAATCTTCATCAAAGACTATTTCCGGAAATAAAATAATATGTGGAGCTTCACTCTCATTACTACTTGCTAATCCGCTAGAAGCCGCAATCCAGCCTGCATTACGCCCCATTACTTCTAATATAAATACTTTAGTCGAAGTTAAACACATGGACTCTAAATCAAAACCAGCCTCACATATAGATGTAGCAATATATTTGGCAACCGACCCAAACCCCGGGCAATTATCTGTTACAACTAAGTCATTATCAATTGTCTTAGGAATATGTATGGCTTTAATCGGATACCCAAGTTCATCCGCTATTTGAGATACTTTAAGGCAAGTATCGGCAGAGTCATTACCTCCATTATAAAAAAAATAACCAATATCATAAGCCCTAAATATTTCAATCAGGCGTTCATATTCAAGACGGTTTTGCTCTAAGCCTTTTAATTTGTAACGACATGATCCAAACGCTCCGCCAGGCGTATGACGTAATTTGGCAATATCAGCAGAGCTTTCGTAACTTATATCAATTAACTGCTCATGCAAGACCCCTAAAATACCATTTTCTGCAGCATATAATGTACCAATTTTATCCGAATTTTCAAGACACGCTGTAATTACTCCACAAGCAGAAGCATTAATAACTGAAGTTACCCCGCCGGATTGGGCATATATTGCATTTTGCATTCTTTTTATCCTTTGTTCATTAGCAATTAGTTAAACGCATTGCCTGGTTGATTGCATATATTAAGCTATCCCCCCTGGCTAAACCAGTGCCCGCCAGGCTTAAGGCAGTACCATGGTCAACCGATACCCGTAAAATTGGCAAGCCTAACGTTATATTTATACCATTATCAAAATCTGCATATTTTAAAACTGGCAAGCCTTGATCATGATACATTGCTAAAATCACATCAAAATCATTTAGGCTGTTAAAAATTGTATCTGCCGGATATGCTCCTGAAATATTGTAACCCATATCCTGCCACTTCTTAATTTCCGGATTAATTATTTCAACTTCTTCCATACCCAGATATCCACCTTCACCAGCATGCGGGTTTAAGCCGCATATACCAATTCTTGGATTATCAATTTTATAGTAAACCCTAAAGAACTCAACTATTATATGTAATGTTTGCTCAATATTATCGCGGGTGATCTCTGCAGCTACGTCTTTTAAAGGTAAATGTGTAGTTAAAAGTGTAACTTTCATCAATGGATTTGCCAACATCATAACCACTTTTTTACAAGCAAATTTTTCAGCCAGATATTCGGTATGACCGGAGAATTTATATCCAGCTTTATTAATAATTTCTTTACTAATGGGCGCTGTAACCATTGCACTGGCTACACCCTTTTCACATAAATTAGCGGCAATATCCAGTAACTGTAAAACATATGCTGCATTTTGACTATATAAGGCTCCTACTGTATCTAAAATTGGACAATCAACATGTAAAACTAAAATTTCATTACTATTAGCAGATGCAGTCTTAGCTATAATTTCATTCATTTGTATCTGACGAAATACTCTTGGCTTATTTAACAATAATGCTCTATTTTTGAGTAGCTGCAAATCACCAATAATTATTAAAGTAAAATTATTAATAAGTGGAATATCCAGGCAGATATCTGCGCCAATGCCACCTGGTTCACCCATGGTAATTACAATAATTGGTTTATTCATCATTTATCTTAACATATGCCATTTCTCGTATATCCCGAAGCCACTGTGTATAAATCATGGCGCCCTTTGTTTCACGTAACTCCTGGCGGATATCAGATTTCTCCCTATCATTAGTCTGATTGGAATTCCTAATATCTAATACTTGTAAAATATGCCAGCCAAAAGGAGTACGAATTGGATTGCTCACTACCCCAACCGGAGTTTTCAGAATAGCTTGTTCAAATGCCGGCACCGTATCATTATGGCTCACCCAGCTAATATCACCCCCATTAATACTACTGGTATCTTCAGAATATTGCCTGGCATATTTGACAAAATCAGCATTTAGTTTTGCCAGGTCATTCTTGTTTTTATCCAATTTGGCTTTTATATCAATAATCTTTTGCCGTGCTTCATCATCACTTGTATTTTCATTTACTTTTATCAAAATATGTCGTACACGATATTGTTTGACAATTTGTATTGTTCCATGTTTTTTCGTTTCATTAACTTTAAATATAAAAAATCCAACAGGTAATTTAATAACATTAGTATAACCCCCTGCAACTAAGTTTTTTAAACTATCAGAAATAATAGGCGGTAATGCCGCACTACTTCGCCAGCCTAAATCACCCCCAGCTAAAGCATTAGGCGCATTAGAATATTTAACTGCGACTTTCTCAAAAGATATTCCCGTCTTTAATTCATTATAAGCCCTATTTGCCAAATCCTGTTTTTGGCGGATCATATCGCTTGTAGCCTGCTCTGGAATCGTGATACTAATCATGGATAGCCGATAATCTACCCGGTTTTTATATGCCTCACTGTTTAATATACGATTTACTTCATCATCATTAACCACAATCCGGCTATCAACCTCACGCTGTTTAAGCTTTTCCATAATTATCTGTTTTTGTAGTTGATTACGAAAAGCTTCATAAGTAATTCCTTGTTTAGCCAGGTTACTTTTTAAAATATCAGGCGTTATATTCTGTGATTTTGCCATATTGTTGATAGCATCATTAATTTCAATATCATTAGTTTTAATTCCCGCATGGCTTGCCATATCTAACTGAATTTGCTGCATAATTAATTGCTCAAGCACCTTAGAGCGGATATCATTCATGTTAGGGTTTGTTACGCCTTTTTGCTTAAAATTTTGCAATGTTTGGGTGACCATTGCATCAACCTGACTTGAAGTGATCACACTTTTATTAACAAAAGCAACTACTTTGTTTACCAAATTTATTTTTTGGGATTGTAGTTTCAAAGCCTGTGATGGACTAAGAGGTATTTTTGTCTGGCCTTTATTTAGGCTAGGTGATGATTCAATACCTGATTCGTTAAGTATAACCGCCTGCTTTTTAGAAGAAGTGGGAATATCAGGCATTCCAGAAGATGACACGCCTAATGGACTATTATTAACTGCAAAAGCCAAGCTAAAGCAGAAAGTACATAAAATAAATTTTAATTTCATAATTTAAACAGTCTAATGCAATTGTGTAATAGGTGCAAAACCAGGGGCACTAGTTATAGGCAGGTACCCAGGAATTGCCATTTTTAAATATGAGGTTGGGTCAGTACCCACTCCAGCTAGCCCTTTTAGCTCAAAGTTCAAAAAGAATGTAGATGTATAATTTACTGAATTGGCTAAATAATTACCATATGCCATACGTACTGCCCAGCAGCCACCATTATATTCCAACCCCCCCAGGAAATTTAGCCATTGATTTCGTGTAAAATCATAATTAGTCCGTCCGGAAACCAGCCATTTATTAGAAAATAAAGGCCATTCACCAGATAAATCAATTGCATATTGGTTTTCCATGCACGGCAGACCAGGCGGACATTGAAAGCTCTGTCCCGGAGTGTACGCATAATACAAAACTGGCATATTGTATTGATAACTAAACCGTGCAGTAAGCACTTTAAAATCATCAGGATTATAACGCATTTGTACTGAATAAGCATCAATTTGCTGATATACCGTATCATATTGCAAACTTGCATTAGTAGTTAATGTACTTGTCCAATTATTATTAAGCTCAGCAATTAAATTAGGTTGTGGTTGATACAGGGGTTGATACTGTTGATAATTACCATATAACAGATTATTGTAACCCGCCAGATATTGACGATACCCAATTCCCCAATTAGCAATCTGAACACCATTATTATCATTAATTAGCTTTGAATTTACTCCAAACGTTAAATCATTTGCAGCATTTATTCTGTCGAAACCAGAAAATCGGTTTTCACTAAATAACTGATTTATATTGTATGAGGCAGTTGCTGTATCGAAAGTCGGTGTATTATTTTGCATTACTGAGGGAATATATAGATAATACAACCTTGGCTCTAAAGTCTGTACATATGTTGAAGATCCAAAAGATGCCGGACGTTCAAATACCATGCTTGAATCAATTGATGTAATCGGTATCCCACGATTTATTACACTTGGCGTATTTTGAGCTAAAGAAAATGAATTTAGCTGATAATTGGTGTAGTTATAACCAACTTTAGGCGTTATAGATCCCCAGGCATTCTTTAAAGGCATGTTAATGCTTGGATAAATTACAGTCCTTTGCCCAGTTTGCAGGGCATTATCAGAAATACCAAAATTGGTATATTGGCTGGTTAAATTAGCCATAACTGGCGTATCACCCAACTTTACCGGGTTTATATTAAAGTTTAGCTGAGGCAATGACTGATAAATTGGTACTGTCGCTGGCATGCCAAGTGGCTGTAAGGTTTGAAAACCTTGTGCCTTAATACTCAATAATCCCCAGCTTGGTGCATATTTAAGGTATATTGATTGGTTTAAGTTAATATTATCTACTGCTGATACAAAATTCCCAAAATCAGTAAAATAATTGTTATCAGACACCCGGTTGTAATTAAAGCCTGCTGTAACATCCTGCATTAAAGTATGATTATCTATCAGATGCCAGTAATTACGATAACCTATGTAATTTCCGCCATATGAATTAGGCATTTGTTCAGTATAAAAATCACCTGAACCGTTTTCTGTTAGATAACGAAAATCCTCAGTTAGCATAAATCCAGCGCCAGTATATATCTTTGGTTCAATAGTATTATCAAAATTTGGAGCCAGATTTGAATAATAGGGCAACCCAAATATACCGCCAACATTATTATTGAAACCAATTTCCGGAGTTAAAAACCCAGAACGCCTCCCTCCTAGAGGGAACTGCCAAAACGGCATCTCAAAGACAGGAATTGATTCTGCATAAAAAGTTGCACCCCTTGCAGTGCCCTGACTATCCTGGTAATCCAGATTTATCTGCTTTGCCCTGATTTCCCAGGCAGGATGTTTTGGGTCACAGGAAGTAATAGAACCATTTTGTACTTGAACCTGCCGGGTATTAATAATATTTATTTGCTTACCTTGAGAATACATACCAGTAGCGAATGATTTGGCAACTCCATCCTTCACCACTCCTCGATCCAAGTCCATATAATAATCCATCCATTGCCCGCTTACCACATCAAATTGACGAGACAATACTACGTTACCCCCGGCTGTTGCATGAGCAGTAGCCTGATCATATTGCAACCAGCTTGAAAGAATTGATTTATCTTCTTTATAAGCTTGTACATGACCTTGTGCATAATGTGCGCCGCTTTCTTGTCCGGTTATATGATCTGCAGAGATAAATATACTTGTTGACTCATCGGCAGGTTCCGGCTTTACGCTATCTGGAGCAGATTGCTGAAACCAGTAATCATCACGTTCACTACAGGCAGGATATGGGTCTTTGGGATTTATCATTTTGTTTAACTCATCAGCTTTAATTGATTTATTATAAGAGTCTTGTAACACCGCACTCTTTGAAATAGCATAGCTAAAAGGAGATATACACAAGCTTAGCATAGCAATTTTTATAAATAGCAATAATTTTTTCATAGAAAATACTAATAAGGTTTCGTTTAAACAAAGGTATAATTATATCATAAATGCTTTATACTCTCTTCTAATTACAAATATCGTATCTTGGATTTAAGACTCTAGTTTTATTTATTTCGGCCTATAGTGTCTGACTTATTTAATGTTTTGTATTCCCTTTTATAACTTTATTTATGTAAGCATATATTATGGAAAGAAGTAAATTAAAGTACTTATATATTTGAACTATTACTAATGATATAATACTATATTAAAATTTTATGCTAATTTTTTAAATTAAGTACCTTTTTAATAAATTATCTCACTACATGACAGAAAATAAAAAAAGATGAGCTCTATCATAAGTTTTATTGTATTATATCGTTTTTTCTACCATGAAAGAATGAACTTTACTATGAAACCAGATTTTACTTAGCTGAGAGATATTTTAAACCATAACCTAAGTGTGCATAAGAATAATTGTGCACCAGTAATTGATTTTACGTTATCGTTGCATAAAGCTAGAAATGTTAACCTAAGTATAATTAGTAACTACTCACTGCGCCTTGGCGAGGTTAAATCATTAAGTATTTACAAGAACTTCCAGCGGTTAGTACATGACTGTAGAATCATCAAGCCCAACTTAGCTAAATGCATAATTACCATGTTTGAGCTACAAAATTGTAAATTAACTTTAGCCCTGGATAGGACAAATTAGAAGTATGGCAAGGAAGATATTAACCTATTGGTTTTATCTGTTTGCGTGCTTAGATATTCAATTCCATTATATTTATTACATATAAGAAAAGAATAGAGAATTGAGTGTTTATTCTCCAGTTTAAAAACTCGGAGATTCAACTTTGATGATACACATCTTACAGATAAAGTAGGAATTGGCAATTTAAATAAACTAGTGGTATTAGCCTTTGCTATATGTTATTTAACTGGATTAGTCCGGGCAAATATTATACCCACTATAATAAAAAAACATGGCTATAAGCAAAATAGCTATTTTAGATGTGGTTTTGAATTGCTTATACAAAAATTAAGTAAAAGCATTTCAGAAGTCATTAAGTTAATAACAATTTGTTTTAGTGAACTAACTTTGCAACAAAACCGCAAAAAGTTAATTTGTGTCATGTAGTGAGAATACTCATATAATTTAGACTATTTATTTAATTTAAAGCTCTAAATTATAAAGTATTTTAACTAAAACCAATTTTAAAAAAGAAGCAATCATGAAATCATTTTTAACTATTCTTGCATTATCTACAGGAATTAATATAGTTAATGCAGACTCTTATTCTTATCCAACTAATGATATTCTCAATCTTGAAACGCCCAACTATTCCGGATATTTTTATTATCCAGGTGGAGCAGATTATGATTTTTGGTGGACAGTACAAAATAATACATCAAATATTATTTATGGTTCAGTTGATGCAATAACAAATAACCTTACTGCAAGTTGGAACAACCTGCTATTAGATTCAAAAGAAAATACCCTTCCACAGCGAGGACCATATTTTATTAGAGTGGATCCAATTTTTGCTGCAATTCCAAATTATTGGAGAGCTGATGTCATTTATAAGGGCCGAAGGTATATAACAAGTGCGGATCCGACCACTACATACGCATTTCAATGCAACATTGGCTCGTTCAGTCTGTCCGCACAGATTATATTTGCTGGAGATGACAAGCCCATTATGAGTATATTGCCTGAGGATAAAAGTAGTTGTAAGCCAGATTTGTTAGATATGGGGCCTGTTGGTTCATTCAATTATTTACATGGAGCAACTTATGACTTTTATTGGACAGTAGAAAACGATGCACCTTATGAAATTTTAGGTTCATTCGACACATTATCTTTGGATAGCAGTAATGATGAATATAAACATGCCAGTTTTAATAATATACAATTAGACAACAGTCAAATTACTCAAATTGGCCAAGGTCCATACTTTCGCACAAGTACTAATTATTGGTCTGCTAATCTTAAATACAATGGTAAAAGATATTTTGCATATGGTCAATGTGGGATTGAACTTAAGGATATAGGCCAAACCCCTATACATGTTTTTGTACGGGGAGATAAAAATGGACTTACTGACCTGTTAATTGGAAAACCGACAAATTGGTGTGATCCTATTCCTTTTACTTATATGGGCCCAGCATCTGAAGTTTAATCTTTTAGGCTTAGGCGCAGGTTTTAGTTTGCATTAAACCCTATCACCGTTTGATGCTTTAGGGAACATTACCTTAATAATTTTTTAAGTATTTTAGCAAATACAGTTTATAACAGCCTATAAATTGAGTTTATAATTTTTTAAACTCTTTTACGCTGTAAATGGTACAGCTAAGTCTGTTTATTTATTTTGAAAGCTTCTGTCATGTAGTGAGATAAATTATAAAATAATTTTTTTAAATAAAACAATCAGGCTTAGATTAATAATATTTTGAGGTTTAAATGAAAATAAAATTTTTTTGTTTTACAGTAGTTCTAAATTTTTTTATAAACTTCAATATTTATGCAGATACTGGCAACTCATGCATTATTGAAAAAACAAACGTTAAATATGCCAGAAATAATTATAAATTGCATCTTGAAAAAATTACGGCAGCTAATTGCGTGGGTTCAGTAAAATTTAAGTATCCAGATATATTATTAATACACGGTGTAACTTTTTCATCAAATCAATTTGACTTTCCATATAAAGACTATAGTTTAGCTGATTTTTTAGCTAAGCATGGATTTAGGGTTTGGCTGCTGGATCTTACCGGTTATGGTAATTCACAAAAACCCAAAAATGGTTTTATTGTAAATAGTAATTATGCAGCTAATGACATTGCGGGCGCTGTGAATTTAATCCGAAAATATGAGCATATTGAAAAAATCAATCTTTTAGGATGGAGTTTTGGCACAATTTCTAGTTCCATCATGGCAAAAAAATATACTAATTGGGTCAATTCCCTTATTTTATATGCACCTATTTTTCACGCCCAGGGATCAAGAATAATAAAAGATGACTACCAAAAATATACTGATGAGGCAGCTTTATCGGATTTCCAAAGAGATAACCAAACTAAACAGATTATTTCAACTATAGCAGAATCCGGAGTTATTAAGCAATATTTAGCTAGTACTTGGCAATATGACGGCAATGGCAGCGCTAATGGGTGCCGTAAAGATTTATTTCAACTAAAGAATATAGCTTTATTTGACCCAAAAGCTCTAACTATGCCTGTATTAGTCATAGCTGGAACAAATGATCCTTATGTAAATTGGAAAAACGACATACCATATATGTCAAAAGTGATGCCAAATAAAAATAATCGCATTGTAAAAATTGAAGGAGCTTCGCATATTCTTATGCTAGAAAAACCTTATTACCATTTATTTCAAAAAAGTATACTGGATTTTCTGGAAAATAATAACTGAAGTTTAGGTAATTCAAATATCCCCAAATTGGCTTACCAGTTATATAATTTTTTCTGGCGTTAGGCGAGAAATTTAGGAAATATATCTATCTTGAATAACGATAAAATTGTGGCAATTGCTACCGGAAATGGTTATTCCGGTATTGGAATTATACGTATTTCTGGTTACAACCTGGACAGTATTTTATCCGGTTTAATTGGCAAAACTAAACTAAAACCCCGAATGGCGCACTATAGCAATATTTATAATTCCGGCAATGAAGTTATTGATGCGGGATTGCTTTTTTATTTTAAAAGCCCGCACTCTTTTACTGGTGAAGATATTATTGAAATTCAAGGCCATGGCAGCCCTGTTGTACTTTCAATGATACTTAAACGCTCTATCGAGCTTGGCTGCCGTATGGCAATGCCAGGTGAATTTAGCAGAAGAGCTTATTTAAATGGCAAAATGGATTTGATACAAGCTGAAAGTATTAATGACTTAATTCATGCCGAAAGCGAAGCTAGTGCTAAAAGCGCCCTAAAATCATTACAGGGAACTTTCTCCCGTCATATCACTGAAATTAGTGAGCAATTAATTAATTTACGCATGTTTGTTGAATCAACTCTTGACTTTCCTGAGGAAGATATTGAGTTTATTGCTAATGCCAAGATTAAAGATAAGCTGGGGGTTTTACAAACAAGTATATTACAGCTCTTAGATAACACCAGGCAAGGTGTTATTCTCAATAATGGGGCTAATATCGCAATCATTGGGAGACCAAATGTTGGTAAATCAAGCTTGATGAATGCCTTAGCTAATGAAGATATTGCTATTGTTACTGAAATTGCCGGTACTACACGGGATATTGTTAAAGAAAAAATTATAGTTAATGGCATTGCCTTAAACCTAGTTGATACTGCCGGAATTAGAGAGACTACTGATATTGTGGAACAAATTGGGATTAAGCGTGCCATAAATGCAATGCAAAGTGCTGATTTGTGCCTGATTATACTTGATTCTACAATTGGCTTAACCACTAAAGATGAACACATTTTACATAATTTACCAGAAAATATGCCCAGATTATATGTGCACAATAAAATTGATTTGGTTGATATGACGATTGGCAGTAAAAACATTGAAGGTTATACTCATATTTATTTATCGGCTAAACTGGGAGTGGGTTTAGATATGCTTAGAAATTCAATTTTAGACAGCATCGGCTTCTTGCAAAATAACCATGATGTGTTTATTGCGCGCACCCGACATCTAGAAAGCATGAAGCAGGCTGTAAAACATATTAATATGGCATTTGACAACTGGCATAATTTAGAAATTTTAGCTGAAGAACTGCGTTATGCACATAATGATCTTATGCAAATTACTGGCGGATTTAGTGCAGATGATTTATTAGGGGAGATATTTAGTAAATTTTGTATCGGGAAGTAATACTTACTTCTGGACCTTCTCCCTAAGTACTACTGACCGGTGTCATAATGACGGTATAAGCTGATTACTGCGTTGCGGGGATTAGTCTTTTATTTTGATAATTAATATTACTGGCAAAATAGATTATAGGAGAAAGCGATGTATCAGCCATACTCAGTGAGTTTAGATGAAATTAGTGAATATAATATCAGAAAATCAACTATTAACCATAAAAAAGCTGCTTTAATTGTTATTGATATGCAAGAGACCTTTCGAAGTATAATAAAAGATACTTTAGTAGAAAATATAAAGAAAATGATAAAGCATGCGGATACAAATGGTGTTAAAGTTATTTTTACAAGACATAATGACCATTTTCCACAGTCTAAAAGTTTGATGAAATGGTGGGATGGGCAAAGTTTAGAAAAGAACAGTGATAACTGGCAAATTATAAAAGAACTTGACCCAACCAGTAGAACAATAATTGACAAAAATCAATATAGTGCGTTTTTTGGCACCAATTTAAATGATATTCTTCAGGAAGCTGGTATTGAAGATGTAATAATTACTGGCGTGATGACAAACTGTTGCTGCGAAACTACGTCACGGGATGCTTTTCAGCTTGGATATAGAGTTTTCTTTATAAATGATGCCACATCTACAGATAACAAGGATTTACATTTGTCGACTTTAAAAACTTTATCATATGGATTCGCCTATATACAGAATACCAATAACGTTATAACTAAATAATTGTAATAAAATTATAAATAAGTTCTTAATACGCTTGGGTCAACTAAATGGTCAACTATAACTTCCCCAACGTAATTAGCAGTGCTGCCAATATGTAACCCTGGCTTATCATCAATAAATGTTAATGTTACACTTGCTTTTATAGCTCCAGAATATATTTTGCCTGTAAATGGCTCTACCCCGCTAGGCGTATCAATTGCTAAAATAAATTTATTTAAATCATTAATTTTGTTAAATATTTCCTTTGTCTTCTCATCCAATTGACTTGATATACCAATACCTAATACACCATCTATAATTAATTCAAAACTCGACAAGTGCGTAGGCAAGCTAGTTATAATCCCGCCATTTAATCGCTTATAATTTTCAACGAGTTTTTGGGTATTCTGACTTAACTTATCATAAACAAGAAGAAGCGTAACAGAATACCCTAGATTTGCTAATTTAATTGCACAGCTAACGCCATCACCACCATTATTACCCTTCCCGGCAATAATTAAAATAGTTTTCATTTTTAAAGATAGTAGTTTTATAATATAATTAACAATCGACTGCGCAGCCAAATCCATGAGGTCTAATCCATTTTTCTAAGCCACTGCTTCTATTTGAAGGTGTTCTTTGAGAGTTAAAAAACTGGACCTACTAACCTTAGCAGCTTTTAACTCAACCTCATTATTTTCGGGGTCCAGAAGATAAAATGATTCACCATCCCCTTCCGCACCATATCTAGTACCATATTTGTAAATAGTAATATTTCTTTTTTTGAAGTATTCTTTTAGGTGCTGAAAATTAAATGGACTAATACGTAAACAAAAATGATCTAAATTACGTCCAACACCCGATGGACTATCATCTTTTTGAATTAAGTCTATAATGCTTGCACCAGCACGCAATTGTGTAAGCTTTATCTCTGGCTGTTGCTTTTCAATTGTAAGACCAAGGATATCACAATAAAACGAAACCATTTTCTCGATATCCCTGATTCTTAAAACAATATGGTCTATGCATTGAACTTTAAACATAATTTGTCTCCTATTAAATAAACCTACTAAACAAACATTTGACATAGTAACACAAAATCACTTATTATAACGCTTAAGGATTTAGTAACTCCGATAAACCAAAGTAATTAGAGCTAACCACATAACTGTGGTTAGTTTGTTTTATATATAATGACATATAAAATAAACCAGCATATTTAGATGGCAAAAAGCCATACATCTATGCCGGGGTGGGCGAATACAATACCCTCACGGGAAATAAGCCCAGCCGCACTTTGGTCGGTGTTACTAACCCCCGGCTTCCTAATTAGTAACTAGGAAAATTAGTAACGTGAATACCAAAGGAAAATCATGTCAAATCTATATTCTACCAAACAAAAAATAGCCATAGCCAATAGCGTTATTGAACATGCTTGTGGTAATAAAACTTCATTAGGCTACAATGACCCAATATTTACTAAATTACATAAAATAGAGAAAAAACACCTAAAAGCAAAATCTTACGACCTGAGTGACTTTGCTATTTGCTTATCTGAACTCCCGGAAAAGCATTTTAAGCTAATGCTAGCAATCGGTTGGATAAGCTATGAAACTGACGAACCACGAAAATATCTTGACGGTTTTTACAGTGAGGCGTATGGCACTAACCGAGGCATTACCCAAATAAAACACTATATAACCATAGATGCTTATATAGATTTATTATTTATTGAGCTTCACATGATTGACCTGTATAGTAATGCAAAAGCCAGTTAAATAATTGCGAAAACTTAGCAATATGCAAATTTTGCATATTGCTACTAGCATCTTGTAAGTCACAACCTACCGCATAGCATATCACACTAAAATACAGTATTTTCAATGCTTGTGTATATTACTTTATATTTTGGCATTTTTCGACAATAGAAAATTTTTATGTAAAACATAAGCATATGCGGACTAAATAGTGGTACAATATTTCAAGGAAAATTGTATATTTTTTCTTGAATTTTTTTATGAGGGAATGCTATGCAATCCATTGAAAACAAAATATATTTCATAATAAAAGGCACTGGCAAAGGTTGTATATTTTCTGGAGCAGATTTTACAGATAAATTTAATAGTTCAACCATTGATTGGGCATTAGCAAATTTAGTTCAAGAAGGTAAGATTCGGCGTTTAATAAGAGGGGTATATGATTTCCCCAAATATAGTAAATTATTAGAACAATACCTAAGCCCAGAAATAGATAAGGTTGCTCATGCGGTTGCCAGGAAATTTAAGTGGCGCATAGAACCTTCGGGAGATGTAGCATTGTACTTACTTGGTTTATCCACTCAGGTACCAGGACGTTATATATATTTTAGTGATGGACCAAATCGAAAGTATGAGATTTTTGGCAATCAGTTAGAGTTTAAAAAAATTGCACTAAAAGAAATAGGTTTTAAATATCCTGAAAGTGCCATTTTAGTACAAGCCATAAAAGCTTTAGGTAAGGATAATATTACCCCAGAAATAATTGAAAAAATTCGTAATAAAATTGATGAAAAATTATATACAAAGATAATTAAAGATACTAAAACTATTAGTGATTGGACGTATAGCGCGATCAAGCAAATTTGCCGAGAAACCAATGCCCCACTAGTGTGGAATGGCTAGGCTGCATTTTGCCAGTAGTAGTTTACTAAAAAATTCAATAGGAACATCACTAAATGGATAAGATAGCATTATGGAATAAGGAAGCACTCAGAGAGTTATTTAATGAAACGGCTATCCGCAAAAAAGTAACTCCATCAATTGCAGAAAAAGATTTTTGGGTTACTTGGGTGTTAAGTAAAATTTTTAATGACCCATATTTATCTTCAATTTTAATGTTCAAGGGTGGCACGAGTTTAT
>JAJFBO010000091.1 GCA_020697025.1 Burkholderiales bacterium | reverse complement strand
AATATATTGGAGGATTGGCTGGGATTGTCAGTGGTGTTATAAAAAACACATACGCAGATGGAGCAATCAACGGCGCTAATGGTGTTACAGGCGGCTTAGTTGGTTTATTAACAAGCCTGGGTAGTAATACTTCTATATATAATAGTTATAGTGCAGTAACTTCAGGAGCTAATACCAAACTTCTAGGTGGGTTAATAGGTCAAATTATTGAGCTTGAAGGTTCTGTTACATGTAGTGACAGTTATTGGGATATGAATAAGAGTAAAACTGATCTATCTGCAGGTTGTAAAGATGGAGGACGGACAACTTATGATATGCAGCATCCTGACAGATTACATACATATACAAATTGGGTAGATGATATTTGGAATATTAGGGATGGAGGATATCCAACCTTAAAAAATATGCCCCCATCACTCTATGATTATCATTTCTAATATATAGATTGAGCTTAAATTAGGCCCTAATGAAAATTAGGGCTTTATTTTTCTGGATGCCAGCAATACAGCTTTCTTAAAATCTAATTGTTGTGTTAGAATTACGTATGAAATATTATATTCTATGGAGTATATTATAGGCAACTTATATATTTGGATTCAAGTATTACTAATTTTATGTTTTGCTATGCTTTCACCAGCAATGTCTTTTTGTATATTTATATATGTTTTTCTATTGTTAAAAGTAATACCTCAAAAGCAAGCCTCAATTAACCTATTATTAATTGGTTTAATTTTAGCTGGTATTAATTTATGGCAGTTTAATATTTATAAATTATTTGAATTACTCAAATTAAATATAAATTTATTACAGGAGTATAATGGTGAATTTAAAATTATACATAACTCCTTACTTCATTTTAAAATAACTAATCTGGATAATGGTTTAGTTGGTTTAGGCGGCATATATTTTTTTATTCTGGGCTTATTTAACATAATTAAATCCTCAATTTTAACTAAACAACATCATGCAGCGAGCTCCTTAAATTTCGAAACACCGAAAGATACATTTTCCAACCATTTGATTTTGGGTGTAGATAATTATCAAAAAACCTATGGTATTAGCTATAAAGAGTTAAATCAGCATACTTTAGTAATTGGTACTACCGGAAGTGGGAAAACTAGTACATTATTAAATATAGTGTATAATTGTTGCAGCCAGAATCTACCCCTAATTTATCTTGACGGTAAAGGCAGTATTAAATTGGCGGATAAAATCAGCCAGATTTGCCATCAATTTGGTCGTACCTTAAAAATATTTAGTATTGATCCTAATCAAAATATTAAGCAATTAGCAAAATATAATCCATTAGCATATGGTAGTTTCACAGAATGGAAAAATAAAATAGTTACCCTTTTGGGGGAACCCGAAAGTAAAGGGCAGGAACACTATGCCATAGAAGAACAAAGCTATATTAATCTGGTTTGTGAAGTATTGAATAAAAGTAATAGAAACATTGATTTTGAGGCATTTCTTGGTTATTTATCCCACCCAGAAGAATTGCAGAAGTTAGCTAATAAGCAAAGCCCCGAAATTGCCAGTAGACTAGTAAAAGCAGGAGATGCGAGCAAGAATAATGATATTATAAAGGCATTAGAATTATTTTATTATTCACACTATGGGCATTTGTTTTCTACAACTAATGAATTGCCACAAAATATTATAAATTTACAACAATCGCTCCTAAATAATGAAATAGTATTATTTTTATTTGATGCGGCAAGTTTTAAGCGTGATACCAGCCAGTTAGGTAAACTAGTAATAAACGATATAAATTCAGCATTTTCCGGGCTTGGCAGAAATGGCAAATCAGTTAAAGCATTTTGTGTTTTTGATGAGTTTGCTGCCTATGCCAGTCCTAATATGTCAAATATTCTGGCTATGCAGCGTGATAATGGGATGCATGCGGTTATTGGTACGCAATCAATTCACGCTATTTCGCAGGAAAGCCAGCAAGTAAAACGTATTGCTGTAGAATTAATTGCTAATTGTAATACATTTATTATTCATAAATTAAATGATCCACATGATATTACATTATTACAAGAAACCATTGGGAGAGAAGCAAAATATCATTTGCATAGTATTAGTGATAATAAGGTAACTACAAATTTAACTGATGAATACATATTAGATGGTAGTAAAATTAGAGCTTTATTGCCTGGTTTCGCTTATGTATGCCGTACTATAGCAAATATAAAACCACATATTATAAAAATTAATTATGTGTAAAAAGTGTTTGCGCTGGGGGATATTGTATGAATAATCCCATTTACTTATAAACAATACAAAAAACAAGAAATTGGTAATATGAAAAAATTAAGAATAATTTCACGTAACAGCCAGCTTGCGTTATGGCAGGCAAACTTCGTTAAAGAACAGTTAATTAGCTACTATCCAGATTTGATTATTGAAGTTATTGGAGTTACTACAACTGGTGATAAGATATTGGATATAGCTTTGGATAAAATAGGCGGTAAAGGACTATTTATTAAAGAGCTGGAAAATGGCTTACTCACTGATATCGCAGATATTGCTGTTCATTCTTTAAAAGATTTACCTGCGAAACTTGAGCCATCATTTAAGCTGGGGGCTATTTTAAAACGTGAAGATGCTGCAGATGCTTTTGTTTCAAATAAGTATCTAAACCTGGAGTCTATGCCAGAAGGAACTATTGTGGGTACTTCATCTGCCAGAAGGGTAGCTATTTTAAAGCGGTATTATCCACAAGTGAATATTAAGCTGTTACGCGGGAATTTACCAACCAGGCTAAATAAATTAGATAATAGAGAATTTGATGCAATAATTCTTGCTGTAGCAGGTTTAAAGCGTTTAGGTTTAGATAATCGTATTACACAGCGTTTAGACACTGATAGGTTTTTACCTGCAATTGGGCAGGGAGCATTGGCAGTTGAAATATTAAGTTCCAGAGTTGACCTAATTGATTATTTAAAGCCTTTGGAAGATAATAATACTGCGCTTGAAGTTATGGTAGAACGAATGTTAGGTAGTAAGCTTGGGGCGAGTTGCAGCGTACCTATTGCAATTTATGCCAAAAGTATGGGAGAGAATATTTGTCTGGATGCCATGCTTTGGGGTATACACAATAATAATTATTGCCATAGTCATATACAAATTAATAAATCCAGGTATGAAGATGCTATAGAGCAATGTTTTAATGAACTATATCAAAATGGCGCCAAGGATATTATTGCTCAATATAAATAAGATATTGCTGCCAAAAGGCTATAAGCAAATAAACTAAGAATGGTCTTATATAAAACAATAAATATTCTAAAATAAGAAAATCCTATGTATTTAATTGTATCTGGCGAAAAAACTAATAATTATTTTAAAAAAGCATTAAGTAAGATAAACATTGATGCTGCTGCTGCTTCATGCGTACAATTTTATCCAAAGCCTGAAGCTATTCATAATTTAAAACTTCAAATAAATAATTTTGATATTATTATTATTACTAGTCCAATGACAATTTATTATACCCGGGAATTATTCAAAAACCTAAACAAAAATGTGATTTTTATTGTTCCTGGTGTTAGTAGTTGCCTGAAACTCCGGCAATATACCAGAAATAGGATTTATACACCAAAGCAGGATTCGGGTGCACAGGCGATAATTGATGAAGTTTTAAACTGTATGAATTTAAATCAAAAAAAAGTAGCATTACTTCATGGACAGGATAGAAGCTATCATATTCCAGAATACCTAAACGCAAAGTTTGGGATAAATGCGTATACGCAGATAGTTATTTATGAGCAAAAATGGCTTGTTTTAAATGAAGCCTACATGAAAAAATTCCTCATAAAGAGCCATTTGCAGGGTATAATACTTACTAGTAGTATGCATGCGCAATATCTATTTGATCAAGCGCAAAAATTTGGCTACTGTGATATACTAAAAACTGCTAATTTTATTACCCTACATCCGAAAATTGTACAAGTTTTACAAAGTCTTGATGTAAAGGGGAATATTTATGTAAGTAACATGGCAACAAAAAGATCATTAATTGATTTCATAGGAAAAATGCATGATAGAAGAAACACTAACTCCCATAAAAGTTAAAGGCAAAAAGCGTGCTACATTTGCTGTATTATTATCTTTTATTGCATTAGGCTCTTCAGGATATATCTACTATCATGATATAAAAGCGCATGCCAGCACAACTTATCGGATATCAGCACTAGATAATACTTCTGCTACAAATAATGCTCAGGTGCAGCAGGATATTGTATCGATAAATCAACAAATTAGTGCGTTAAAAAGTAAGGTCGAAAGTTTTAATACCGATAAATTTAGCGCTACTACTTACCAGCTTAATGCTTTAATCAGCCTGGTTACCCAGAGTTTAGTAGCTTATCATGATGTCAATGGAGCAATTAAGCTCCTTACATATACACAAGGTGTAATTAATGCAAATAATTCTCCTATATATACTGATTTAAAAGCAGCGGTTACCACAGATTTGGATAAATTAAAACAAATGCCGGTTATTGATAGGGTAGTAATTGCAACAAAACTAAATAATATCGTTACAAGTGCCGATAATTTAGATTTAATAGTTAATAATGAATCCTCAGTGCCATTTACTGTTTCAAAGGCAGATAAACCTATATGGTTAAGATTTTTAAATGAGATCAGGACTAGGTTATTTGGCTTGTTACAGATATCAAATGCAAATAATCATGATGCTCTAAACTTATTACCGCAAAACAGCGTTATAATTCATCAGAATGTAAAATTAGATATTTTAAATGCCAGAATGGCATTACTACAAAATGATGAGGCCAATTGGCAATATAGTTTAAATCAAGCCAAACAGGGTTTAACTGCTTATTTTATTAATAGTATAACCATGAATAATGTAATAAAAGAAATAGACCAGTTGCTACAGTTGAATATTGCATATAATGAAATTGGCATTGAAACAACATTAAAAGCATTGAATAAATTAAATAATTTAGAGAAATAGGTTTATTTTCGTATAGTTTATACAAATATTTATGATTGAAGAACATGAAATTAGTAATACAAGTTGTTTTATTATTTATTATTGCAATAGTTATCTCTACACTAAGTAACTATGGCTCTGGGCATGCAATTTTATTGATTGGCAAGTATAGGGTAGATTTATCGCTTATTACATTGCTATTGGTCATTTTAATGATTTATATAATTTCACATTATTTATTTATAATGATGGGAAGTATATATAATTTACCTTCTAAAATTAAACAGCGTAGTCATAAAATATCCTTAATTAAAAGTAGAAATTATTTTAATACAGCAGCAACTAATTATTTTTTGGATGATTACCAAAAGGCTTATACTGAGGCGCTTAAAT
>JAJFBO010000291.1 GCA_020697025.1 Burkholderiales bacterium | reverse complement strand
TATTATGAATATAAAAGATTTTCTTGCTTATTAAAATTCCTAATAATAAAAAATTCTTTAAAAAAATTGATAAATAGACTACTAGTAATTGCAAAGTAAACTTAAGATTTAAGTAACTGAATTACAATAACAATTATTAGTAACTATCCAAAGTCAGTAGTTTCATATCTTATAATGGCAAATCTTGTAAGGCAAATACCCTATTGGTTAGTTATTATTCAGGTTGGAAAGATAAACGATATTTAGGCTATTAATCCATATCCATTTCTTTTCAACTTGGATTATGTGTTATTTGGAATGATTAGATATAATTAATTTATCAAATAAACTAATTATTTTGTCTATAACATCATTTGCTAAAGAAATTAAAGAATAAATGATTTTTATTTGCTAATATTTAATTAGAACATATATTGTTATAGATATTATATATTAATATTAATTTGATGAGTTAAAACAAACCCGACAACAACAACAACTACTACTACTATTACTATCGATAATGGTTATTGTTTTTTTTGATCAACTTTTATATGCATATAATAGAATTAAAATGATCATAAATATAATTTTAAATACTATTAATTTGGTCTATCTATAACAATAGAGATTTTATATATTTAGTTGACTGATAATAAGGTGAATTATTTATTAGGTATGATCCTACTACTATTAATTTCTATTTAGGTTTTAATAACTTTATTTAGTTTGGAAGATTTCGAAAATGGTTAATCTGCTAAAATCATTAAATGAAAATAAGAAATGTTGTAAAATTACTTAAATTAACCTTACAATTGCAAAACCAATTATGAAACCCAAGACTGCACCAAAAGTAGGAAGCCATTTTCTATCTTTGTGTGATTTGGGTATCATATCATAAAAGAGCATATAAAAAATACCTCCTGCAGATAATGCCAATATGAGACCTATTATATAGGATAATCCTTGTAAAAAAAATAGCCCTACTAATCCAAGAAATATAGGTATTATGGATACTACACCAATAGCATAAAGAGCTTTTCTTGAAGTCTTAAATGCTGTTTTTCCAGTTCTCATCTCTTTATAGGCAGCAATACCCTCAGGAATATTTTGTATTCCAATAAGTAGTGCTATTGCAAAAGCCGGACCTGATGCTATTGAAGCTCCTATAGCTAAAGATTCAGGTATTGTATCCAAACCAATACCAATTAATATATCTGCTCCACCACCTTTCTTAACAGCTATTACATCAGCAATTGTAAATATTATGGCACCAAAAATAAAAAATAAAAAAGTTGGGATTATTCCAATTGATTTTTCTGCCTGAATTACCATTTCAAATATAGCAGCAGATATTAGAATGCCTGCTCCAAATGCAGTCAAAAATAAAAGGACCGATGTTGAAAAATTCACATACTTTGCAATTATTGCACCTATGAAGGAGGTCCCTCCAGCAAATAATGTAGTCATAATTTTGCTATTATTTCTAACTCCTCTCATTTTCATACAAAGATGTTCACCTTCTGCCATAACCATAACTCCTTTTACGCCCATACTATTTATTTCGTCAGCTATCTCTTTTGTTAGTCTTTCTTGTACCTGCAGCCTTCTTGCATATTTTTCAACCAGTCTTGCTAGTTTTGATATTCCAAATACTTTTTTTGTTGGAATATATGCAATATGTATTTTGCCGTAAAAAGGTAGCATGTGATGTTCACACATACTATAAAACTGGATGTCTTTTGCTATTATTAGATCTGTTTCTTCAGTAAAACTTACTTCTAATTCAGAATTGGAACCATATCCAGCAAAAATTTCATTATACATTTCAGCTATTCGTCTTGGTGTAGAAACTAATCCTTCACGGTCTGGATCTTCACCTAATTCTATCAAAAGTTGTCTTATTAATCTTTCAATATTCTTTTTGTTTATGGTAATTTTATTTGTAGTTATCTCTCTATTTCTATAATCAAACATCTGATTAAGGTCATTAACTGTATAATTCTCATTCTTCTCATTATCCTTTAATGAAGTATCCTGTGACTCAGTTACAAATTCTATAGTTTTGCTATTTTCATTATTTTTAGAATATGCAATTGTTTCATATTCTGAGGTTCCTTCAATTAATTGATTCTTTTGAGTATCAACTCTTTGCATACTGTTTATATCCTCTTTATCCATCATTGCAACAGAAACCACATTCACAAATTTCGTCTCCATAGGATTCACAAACTACTATTTTTGTATTATTGTTGTTGCTCATAATGTATAGTTCATCATCTTATATATTTAAAGAGATTTAATATATTATTATGAAAAGTCACAAAAGTCACAAAAATTAATAATTTAAAAAAAATAATAAAGATAACTGCTTTTGATGATCAAAATTTTAGAATTAAATTTAAAGTTTTATATAATTTGAGTCAAAAGAACTGTAAATATTTGATATCTTATATGTATTTTACATTTTTCATCATTTCTTTAGTATTCATCTTTTGTAAATATTTCAACTGTTGTGAAAATTAATAAAATATGCTTAGTTTAACAATATATGTTTATTTTTAATAATATTTTATGAATTGCAATCAATTGCAATCACTTACGTTTTGCTCTTACGTAGACATATTATATATAACTAAACTATATTTTATTTGTCTTAAAACTAAATACTTAATTTCTTTAATTGGAAACCTTTTTAAGACTGTTAGGTACATATATTACTATATCTCTGTAGAATGGTGATCCGGGTTTTTGCTCCGTTCACCGACGATCACTATCATGATATGGGAGAAAGGCCAAACACGGGGCTGGCTGAAAATAGCTCCTTTATCAACAGAGATAACCTATTTTATTATAAAGAATAGGATACAAATATTAATACTCTTAGATAATATAAAATAAAAGAAAACCCTTTAATAGACAATAATAATAACTATTTCTAAATTGGCCAATAATAATATATTTCATGATAAATTAATGGAACAAAAAAAAGATAATATT
>JAJFBO010000090.1 GCA_020697025.1 Burkholderiales bacterium | reverse complement strand
CTGCTTCAGAATCAGCAGCATTACAATTTATTGCACCGTATTCTGGTTGTACCATGGGTGAATATTTTAGGGATCGCGGCGAAGATGCACTTATTGTTTATGATGATTTATCTAAACAAGCTGTAGCTTATCGCCAAATTTCATTATTGCTTCGTCGTCCTCCAGGTCGTGAAGCCTACCCTGGAGATGTATTTTATCTTCATTCTCGTCTATTAGAGCGTGCAGCACGTGTAAATACTGATTTTGTAGAAAAATTTACTAATGGTGAAGTTAAAGGAAAAACTGGTTCATTAACTGCATTACCTATTATTGAAACGCAAGCAGGTGATGTATCAGCATTTGTACCAACTAACGTAATTTCAATTACTGATGGACAAATTTTCCTGGAAACAGATTTATTTAATTCGGGTGTTCGTCCGGCAATTAATCCAGGGATATCAGTATCCAGAGTAGGTGGCGCAGCGCAAACTAAAGTAATAAAGAAACTGGCAGGCGGTATTCGTATTTCATTAGCTCAGTATCGTGAATTAGCAGCATTTGCCCAGTTTGCCTCTGATCTTGATGAAACTACACGCAAGCAATTAGCGCATGGACAAATTGTAACTGAATTAATGAAACAAAAGCAATATTCACCATTAAGTATTGCAGAAATGTCATTAACTCTATATGCTGCTAATAACGGCTATTATGCAGATATTCCAGTTAGTCATGCATTATCGTTTGAGTCAGGATTTTTAGCGTTTGTTCGGGCAAATAACCCATCAGTGTTAGAAAATATTGATAAAACAGGTGAGTTATCATCTTCTGACGAAACAATAATTAAATCAGCATTAACTGAATTTAAATCAATTTTCGTTGTAAACTAATTCAACTGTTACTATTAACTAAAGTTAGGGATTTATTAGATGGCTGCAGGAAAAGAGATTCGCAGTAAAATAAAAAGTGTGCAAAATACGCAAAAAATAACTCGTGCTATGCAAATGGTTTCAACATCTAAAATGCGTAAAACACAAGAAAGAATGCGTGCTGCCCGTCCTTATGCTAATAACATTCGTAGAGTAATGGCGCATTTGGCACAGGTTAATCAGGCATCCAAAAATATTATTCCTTTTTTACGTAATCCTACCAGGATTAATCGTGCAGGTATAATATTTATAACCTCAGACAAGGGATTATGTGGCGGTTTGAATGCTAATGCAAGTAAGACATTTTTTGAACATATCCGGAGTTTAACCCAAGCTAATATTGAAGTAGAGGTTTGTGCATTAGGACAAAAGGGTTTAGTTGCAGCTAACCGTATAAAAATTCCGGTAATCAGCTCTGCTGTTGCCCTTGGCGATATAGCAAAAATGGAACAAATTATTGGGCCATTATCCGGGATGTTACAACGTTTTCATGATGGGAAGCTGGATGCTGTTTATATAGTATATACACATTTTGTCAATACCATGAAGCAGCAGGCAACAGTTGAGCAATTATTACCATTAACTGAACGTGACTTGCAGTTAAATAATAAGGTACCCTGGGACTATATCTACGAACCATCTGAAGTTGAAGTTTTAGATGAATTAATTCGTCGCTATATTGAGTCAGTAGTATACCAATGTCTAGTTGATAATATGGCTTCAGAACAAGCAGCACGTATGGTTGCTATGAAAGCAGCGACCGATAATGCAGGTAGTGCAATTAATAATTTACGTTTAAGCTACAATAAATCGCGCCAGGCATCGATCACCAAGGAATTGGCTGAAATCGTAGCAGGTAGCGCAGCTGTTTAACAATTTAATAACTCTTGTAGGGAAATAATATGATACAAGGCAAAATTATTCAAATTATTGGTGCAGTCGTGGATGTGGAATTTCCGCATAACAATGTCCCAAAAATTTATGACGCATTAAAACTTAAGTCTGGTGGCGCTTTGGTACTTGAAGTCCAGCAGCAGCTTGGTGATGGTATTGTTAGGGCAATTGCTATGGGTAGCTCTGATGGCTTACAAAGAGGGTTAGAAGTAATCAACACGGGAAATCCAATTTCGGTTCCAGTTGGTACTGCAACTTTAGGTCGGATCATGGATGTTCTAGGTAATCCAATTGATGAAGCAGGCCCAATACAAACTGAAGAATTGCGTGCGATTCATCAAAATGCACCTAAATTTGATGAAATAGCCCCAACAACTGAATTACTAGAAACCGGCATTAAAGTAATTGATTTATTATGCCCTTTCGCCAAAGGTGGTAAAGTTGGCCTATTTGGTGGTGCGGGTGTAGGTAAAACAGTAAATATGATGGAGTTAATCCGAAATATTGCTATTGAACATAGCGGGTATTCAGTATTTACTGGAGTTGGCGAACGTACTCGTGAGGGTAATGACTTCTACCATGAAATGAAAGAATCTAATGTATTAGATAAAGTATCATTAGTCTATGGTCAGATGAATGAACCGCCGGGAAACCGTTTACGCGTTGCCCTTACTGGTTTAACATTAGCTGAGAAATTTAGGGATGAAGGTCGTGATGTATTATTGTTTGTAGATAATATTTATCGGTATACGCTAGCTGGTACAGAAGTATCAGCACTTTTAGGCCGTATGCCTTCAGCTGTAGGCTATCAACCAACTTTGGCAGAGGAGATGGGACGCTTTCAGGAGCGTGTTGCTTCAACTAAAGATGGTTCAATTACTTCTATCCAGGCAGTATATGTGCCTGCAGATGATTTAACCGATCCATCTCCTGCTACTACATTTGCCCATTTGGACGCAACAGTAGTTTTAAGCCGGGACATTGCATCTTTAGGTATTTATCCAGCTGTAGATCCTCTGGATTCAAGTTCGCGCCAATTAGATCCATTGATTGTAGGGGAAGATCATTATAATGTAGCTCGCGGAGTTCAGGCTACATTACAAAAGTATAAAGAATTGCGGGACATTATTGCAATTTTAGGTATGGACGAACTATCTGAAGAAGATAAACTCACAGTGATGCGTGCACGTAAGATACAAAGATTTTTATCTCAGCCGTTCTTTGTGGCTGAAGTATTTACAGGCTCTCCTGGAAAATATGTTTCTCTTGCTGATACAATACGTGGATTTAAAGCAATCTTGGAAGGCGAATTCGACCATTTACCGGAACAGGCTTTTTACATGGTTGGTACCATTGAAGAAGCGGCTGCAAATATTGAAAAACAATAAGAATCGGAAATAGCTATGCCAAAATTGATGCAAGTAACTTTAGTGGATTCAGAACATCAAATATTCTCTGGTGAAGTTGAACATTTGGTTATAAATGCAAGTAATGGAGAGTTAGGGATTTATCCAAACCATATACCGCTAATTTGTAAATTAAAACCAGGTATTTTAAGGTTACAGATACCTAATGAAAAGTACCAGCAAGTCTATGCAGTTTCTGGCGGTTTTCTTGAGGTACAAGGCAATCACGCTACGATTTTAGCAGATATTGTAGAACGTACAGACAAATTAGATGAAAGCCGTCTGATTGCTGAACATAATGCAGCAATTGCTAGAGTTAAGCATGCAAAATCAGCATCTACGCCAGATATTGCTAAGGCTCAGATAGCGTTAGAAGTAGAAATTGCGCAGCTTAAAGCTTTGGATTATATAAAAAAACATGCCAAACGCTAAGTTTTCTGAAAAGTTTTTAAAATAATAACTTTTTTGACTACATCTATAATATTATGTGCTATAATAGCGCCAATTGTTGTCAATGACATAAAACAGTTATAAACTAAAAAAACATTTTACGAAAGGTTAAAATATGAAAAAATTACTAGCTGTATTGCTTGTTGGTGTTGCTATGGTTGGATGTTCTAACAATGAAGGTTCTGCTAATGCTAATGCTTCTGCTGCTCAAGCTAATGCTTCTGCTGCTCAGGCAAACGCGTCTGCGGCTCAACAAGCAGCTCCTGTGCCAGTTGAGGCTTCAGCTCCTGATGCATCAGCTGCTAAATAGTAAACTCTTACTGGAAAAAGCCAAGCATCATGCTTGGCTTTTTTATTAACTATGCAAGAAAATATTATTATTGTTGGTATTACCGGGGTTGGTAAAACTACAATCGGCAAATTAATGGCAGAGGCTCTTAACAAAGAATTTATTGATTTGGATAAGAGCATTGAATTGCGTTGTGGAGTAGATATTCCCACAATCTTTGAGATTGAAGGTGAAGAAGGCTTTCGTGAACGTGAGACTTTTGAACTAAAGGAAACTATTACCAAACAATATAATTTTGTATTATCTGTTGGCGGCGGTTGTGTCATTAAAGAAGCTAATCGTGAACTACTGCGATCTCCAAGAAATATTATTATTCAGTTTCACGCAGATATTCCAACCTTGGTCGAACGCCTATCAAGGTCGGTAAACAAACGCCCACTAATTAAAGATACAGATGTTGCTACTAAAGTTACAGCTTTATATGAGGCGCGTAAAGAATTTTATGCAGATGTTAGTCATTTAGTATTTGATACGTCTGGTATGCGTCCAACCCAGGTTGTAGACGATGTAATTTACCAGCTTAAAAATTTGAATAATGTCAAAAATGTCTAAACAAAATGCTCCTAGCCAAGACAAATACCAAATTCGTGAAGATCAATCAACAGAACTTTTGAAAGAGTTACATATCCTAACACGTGATGGAAAATTAAACCAGGATAGCAGGCGTAAGCTAAAACAAATCTATCATCTATTTCAATTTATCCAACCCTTACTACAACAACTAAAGGACTCTAAAATAAGTTTGGTTGATCATGGTGCCGGAAAATCATATTTAGGTTTTATTTTATATGATTTATTTTTTAAGCATTTGCCCCTCAATACTTTTCATATTTATGGGGTTGAAAATCGAACCGAATTAGTAGAAAAGTCAAAAGAACTTGCAAAACGTTTGGGTTTTAGTGGTATGTCATTTTTAAATCTCTCTGTTAGCGATTCTATAGGTTCTGATACCGTTCCAAATAATATTGATATAGTCACTGCCCTGCACGCATGTAATACTGCTACAGATGATGCTATACGCTTTGCTCTTAATAAAAATGCAAAACATATAGTGCTGGTACCGTGCTGTCAGGCAGAAATAGCTGCGATTTTAAAAAAGAATAAGACCTGGCAGAATAACGTACTTGGCGAAATTTGGCGCCATCCTATACATAGTCGTGAATTTGGCAGCCATATAACCAATGTACTGCGTGCATTACAGTTAGAAGCTAGCGGTTATTTAGTTACTGTTACCGAACTAGTTGGTTTTGAGCACTCATTAAAAAATGAATTAATTATTGCGACGGCTACAGATAAGCCAAATACTACGTCTGCGAAAAAATTAGATGACTTATTATCTATGCTTGGGCTTATGGATTTAAAACACCGTTTTTCTTATCCTTCTATATATTAACTAGATATTTAAGCAGT
>JAJFBO010000089.1 GCA_020697025.1 Burkholderiales bacterium | reverse complement strand
TTATGATTTTACAGAATTTTGTGATTTTGATATTGGTGAAAATGGCTTCTACGGTTATGAATACTTGCCACTTTATTGGAGAGATCAAAACCGCTTTCCATTTTTGATATATGTTGATAATAAATTAGCTGGATTTGTTTTAGTACAAAAGGGATCACCTATTTCGGAAGAAACGCAAATCTGGGATATAGCTGAATTTTTTATCATGAAAAAATATAAAAAGCGTGGTATTGGCACTATAGTTGCTCATAAAATTTGGCAGCAATTTAATGGGTATTGGCAAATAAGAGTGCTGACTGGAAATCAAATAGCTTGCTCATTCTGGTTACAAGCGATTAAGAAATTTACTTCTAGTATACCGACTAAAGTTGATATAAAGGTTAAAGATGAAGATTGGATTGTTTATAAATTTGAATCAATGAGCATAACAACTATATCTAGCTTATACTACAAAGCTGAAGATTATTTTTTTAGATCAATATCTATCAAATCTCTAAGTTTTAGTAATTTAATTACAGCCTATATGACCGGCATACCAATAGAAGACTTAAACATTTTATACATTAGAGCACGTCCAGATGGGTTAAATAATATTATTAACCAAAGCAAAAAATTTTATGAATCTGAAAAGCTTCCTTTCGTTATTACTATCTCTGAAGAACTTTGTGTACAGGAAATAAAGGACATTTTAAAAGATCATAGTCACATCCAAACTGGTAAATCAGTCTCCATGTATACAAAGCTAGGAAGCCAGAATTTGGTTGATTTTAAGGATGATTACATAACAGAATTAAATAATAATTTAGATACATGGATGCTTCCTCTCACTGGTGCGTTTGAGTCTACGCCTGAAATTATTTCACTTTATTCTAATAGGCATAAAGATTCCCTTAAAAATGGATTTAAGCTTTACCATTTTAGCTTACATGAAAATGGTGAACCAATTTCATCTATTACCTTATCTATACAAGATAATCTATCTAGGATTGATGATGTAGCTACTTTGCCTGTATTGCAGCACAATGGCTATGCAACACGTCTTCTAAAGCATGCACTATCGGCGGCTACAAAATTAGGAGTGGAATATTGTTTTCTTGAATCATCCGATGCTGGGCTTTCAATATATCAAAAATTAGGGTTTAACACTTTATTTAAAAACAATATTTATTCAAATCCAAGTAATATTCAAGGAAAATAGAATGAATAACAAAGAGCAAGTTATTGAAGTTATTCCTTATGATTTAAACTGGCCTAAAGCATTTAAAGTTGAGGCATCTCGCATAAAGCCTCTATTTTCTGGGAATTTTATTGCTATTTACCACATTGGTAGTACTGCGGTTCCTGGATTATCAGCAAAGCCAACTATTGATATTATTCTTGAGGTTAAAAATATTAACTTAGTGGCTGCTGCTAATAATGCGATGACAGAATTAGGATATGAAGCCTTAGGCGAGTATGGTATTATTGGTAGACGATTATTCATAAAAGGTGAAGAAAAAAGAACTCATCATATTCATACTTTTCAGACTGGTAATACTGAGATATATCGTCACCTTTGTTTTCGTGATTATCTGATTGCACATCCTGCAGATGCGAAAAACTATGCTGAATTAAAAATAAACCTTGCTTGGGAGTTTTCCAATAATCGGGAGGCATATGTTAAAAATAAACATGAGTATATTAAAGTATTAGAACAAAAAGCGTTAAAATGGTGTAATAAGCAAATGTATTGATAAGAACAGTTGACTATTTAAGTGAAAATATACATATAAGAAGAGTATGATTAATGGAAAAATTAGTAACACTGGTACTAAATGAAGGAAATAAGCAAATTCCAGAAAGTGAACTTAAAGATGGAGACATTATTAAAGAAGACGGAAAATATTATGAAATGCAGGAATATTTCTTTTATTCAAAAGATGAAAATGGGAAAATTATACCAGGGCTGCCTCCTAAAACAACTCTTTTAAAAGTTATTACCTTTGCATGACGCATGCTAGGGAAAAAAGTTAATATAGTAACTCTATTAGTATATATACTATATGTGGTATTATTAAAATATTTATATAAAACAATATATTGTATAATACTAGTATATATTTGCCGTGTATAAGTATAGATGAAACCTTTCTTGATTTAATGGGTATAGATAATTTAACGGCTTATTCGGAAAAGATGAGTGCTACTGTGATGCAATGTACGAGCATTCCTATTTCCATAGGTCTGGGGCAGACTAAAGTTTTAGCTAAATTTGCTAATTATTTGGCAAAAAAGCATAAATTTTTAGATAATGTCTGTAATTTGGATGAACTAGGTGAAGCTCGAGTAAATAAAGCTATGCAACTAACTGATGTTGCAGAGGTATGGGGTGTAGGCTGGAGGATTGCTAAGAAACTCAGACAAATGAAGATAAACACCGTATATGATTTAAAAATGGCTAATCCTTCATATATAAGGAAGATTTTTAATATTAATATGGAGCGGGTGGTTCAGGAGTTAAACGGTATAAAGTGTATTGATTTAGAAGAACTTCAGAAAGCTAATAGACATATAATTTCATCAAGGAACTTTGATCAGGAAGTTATGAGTCGTGATGATTTAAAGTCTGCATTTATATACCATATAGAAAATGTATGCGGTAAAATGCGTAAGCAAAATTTATTTGCCCGGCAAATTATATTTTGCGCTCGTACTAATAGATTTAAGGACAATTACTTTACAATTTCAATTGATATTACAATTCCATCAGCTTTGGATAGTTTTCGCTATATTAGTTCTTATATAGATAAGGCATTAGATACTATTTATAAACCTGATATTAAGTATAAAAAATGTGGAGTTATAGTAAACGGTCTGATAACAGGGGAATATGTAACAAAAGATCTGTTTGACAATACTAATATTAAGCATGACAAAGTATTGCCTGCTGTAGAAAAAGTTAGAACACGTTTTGGCAAATCAGCCATAAAATTAGCATCTTCTAATTTATCAGATGCCTGGAAAATGGAACAAAGATTTCTATCAAAAAGATATACCACTAACGTAGATGAATTACTAGAGGTTGTATAAGTATTCGACATACTCAGATATTTGCCGGCTTTATTTACATCGCAATCATATTTGGCATATTTAAGCTTTCCGATTCTCTTAGCTACTAAACTTTGCTATAACCTAGTTTAATTAGATATTGTGCATGTTTGGCAAGTATATATTCTTCATTGGTAGGTATAACACTAACTAGAATTTTACTATTTTTAGAGCTAATCACTGTTTCATTATTTTTATTGAGTGATTTATCTAATTCAATCCCAAAACAGTATAAATAATCGCAGATTTTTTGTCTGACTTGCGGCATATTCTCGCCAATACCAGCACTAAATACCAAGGCGTTACATCCGCCAAGAGCTACATATAAAGAACCGAACTCCAAGGCTGCTCTATAACAAAATAATTCTATTGCTTCTGACGCTTGTAAGCTATTATTTTTAAATAATTCCCGCAGGTCTTTAGAGATTCCTGATACCCCAAGCAAACCTGATTCGTAATAAAGCAAATGCTGCAGTTTATCAACTGAATAATTCTTTTCTTGAAGTAAATATAAGATAACTCCTGGATCTAATCTTCCACAACGACTGCCCATCATTAGCCCATCCAGGGCAGTAAAGCCCATACTAGTAGCTATGCTTTTACCATTATGAAGAGCACACATACTGGCACCACTACCTAGGTGTGCAGCAATAACTCGCTCACTATTTAGAATGCCTATTTTGCTGTGTAATATAGATGCGATATATTCATAGGAAATTCCATGGAAACCATAATGGATAATATTATCATCAGTCAACTCTTTGGGTAATGCAAATAGTTTAGCAAGATGATCTTGGGTTTGATGAAAAGATGTGTCGAAACAGGCAATTTGAGGAATATTCGGATGCAAATTTGTTGTAATTTCTATTGCATTTAAGCTATAGTTTTGATGTAATGGTGCTAATGGTATTAAAGCGCTGATTTGCTTTATTACTGAGGGTGTTATAATTGTTGGTTTTAAAAAATTTTTACCTCCATGGACTATACGATGACTTACCATTGACAAAACATATTTTTCTGATAACTCGTTTAACCATTTAAAAATACACATTAATAAGTCAGAATAGCAGTTACTTTCTATAGTTTGATCTCTATTGCAAATATTATTTTCATCTATAACTTTGATTCGTGAAATTTTTGCTCCGACTTCACATATACCATGATATATTAAATTCAAATTTGGTGTATTGGCATAAACAGAAAATTTTATACTTGAAGAACCGGCATTAATTGTTAAAATTATTTTATTCATCAAATTTTACTGTATGCTTACTGTGTGCATAAACTAAAGCCAATAAGCTAGATAACTTACGAGACTCTTCATTACTTCCACGACTGGTTAAAATAATTGGTACAGTGGCTCCTAATACAATCCCAGCAGCTTCGATTTCGGATAAGTAAGTCATTTGTTTATATAAGATATTACCAGATTCAACATTTGGAACAACAATTATATCTGCCTCTCCTGCAACCTCCGAGAATATACCTTTTACTGAAGCTGATTTAACAGAAATTGCATTATCAAAAGCTAATGGTCCATCTAATATACCTCCACGTATCTGTCCACGTTCTGCCATTTTACATAGGGCAGCAGCATCAATAGTCGATGGCATTCTTTCATTTATTGTTTCAATAGCTGATAAGATAGCAACCTTTGGTTTGCCGTAGCCCAAGGCAAAAAATAAATCAATTGCATTTTGGATAATGTCTGCTTTATCCATTAAGTTTGGAAATAAATTTAATGCAGTATCAGTAAGGAACAATGGCTTTTTGTAATTATTTAACTCAAGTATAAACACATGGCTCATACGCCGTTCTGTTCGCAGACCATTTTGTTTATTTACCACAGCAGACATTAGCTCGCTGGTATGCAACTTTCCTTTCATTAATGCCTCTACCTTACCATCACGAGCTAGATTAACTGCTACCTCGACTGCCTCATGGCTATGCTTGGTAGAGATAAGCTGATAATTGGAAATATCTAAATTGGCATTTTTTGCGGCCTTGATAATTTTTTGCTCCGGTCCAATAAGGATAGGCGTAATAATCCCTTCTTGTGCTGAAATAAAAGTTCCTTTTAGGCTTAATTCATCAACAGGGTGCACCACAGCAGTTTTTAGTGGAGCTAATGATTGTTTCATTATCAATAGTTTCTGGCTCCAGGCACTGATATATTTATAGCTCATTTTACTGAATCTCCATTAAACTTCATTTTGTTACAAAGTACTACTATACAGTAATTAAGAATATTAAAAAATAAATTATTAGTGATGGGTATATAAATTTTGAAATTCAATTTCTAATGGGTAATTCTAACATAGTAATAAAACTATTTGTTTAATAAAGGGTTATTCATAAATATATAGCCTCCC
>JAJFBO010000088.1 GCA_020697025.1 Burkholderiales bacterium | reverse complement strand
GTAGTTGGTGTAGGTAATATATACGCTTGCGAGTCATTATTTTTGGCTAAAATCTCACCGCTGCGTCCGGGAAAAAGCTTAAGTAAAAATGAAGTAGAACGCTTGATTAAATGTATAAAAGAGGTATTAACACAGGCGATTGAACTAGGCGGCAGCTCTATATCAGATTATAAACATGCCGATGGAAGTCTTGGTTACTTTCAAAATAGTCATAATGTTTATGGGCGAAGTGGTAAACCATGCAAAAGATGTGGTATAGAAATCGTTGAAAAGCGCTTGGGTCAGAGAAATAGCTTTTATTGCATAAACTGCCAAAAATAATCTACCTATTTTATCTTGGATACGCAATAAAGTTTAACATTTGTAATATACCTCTGTTATTTTTAACTTTCAATTTCTTTTGGCATTAATGATTGCTGGCACAATTTCCCGTACCCAGGAAGCTCTTACCGGTGAAATTATACCCAAATTTAATTCCTGATATATATAGTTGTTTTGTATACATAGTAAGATGTAATGTACATAACAGGAAACCAGACAAAAAGTCCAAGCCCGACAGGTAATAATGCTAGTAAGGTAAAGGCAATTGCTAATAATAAATACAATAAAAATGTAGTTACGTTATATAATCCAACTTTAAGACTTAAACCCATGGCCGTTACCGGACGGATTTCAGGATAATTTAGACAAATAATTGGTGCTAACCACATTGCTACACCCAAAATCATTAATGGCGATAAAAATATCAGATTTAGTGCAACCTCTGAAATATTTATTGTAATTCCATGCTGTTTAAAATATAATTGAAGTAAATACTGTCCAACTAAAAATATGGCATTGAGGGAAAAGCCCAAAAAACCTAATCTCACTAATGTAATATTAGCAAAAAAATCTTTAAATAATGTCGAGATTTGTATTTGCCCGCCATTTTCAGCCATTTGGGCAATATATGCAAAACGCGCAGTAAATAAAGGTGTCATAAATGCCCCAAATAGAGGCATAAAACTAACCAGTAAGTTTAATATACTTAGTATAATAAACTGGGTTGGATATTCCCTAAAAATATAAAATGCTGATTTAATCCAATCCCAACCGGCACTTAATTCTAAGTTTTTCCGAATAGCTAAATTTGTCATTTTAATATACCTTTTATTCAATTATCCAATATTATACACTATGACGGTAATAACTAACTTTCATATAATTCAATTTCCTATGTATACCTAGCACATACGGAATTTTTATATATTGCAGAAGTTTCTAAAAATATGTTATAATTAATCAAATTACTTATAGCGAATTTTAAATTTGCTGTTAATTATTAGTGCAATCAGTGTAAATCTAAAAACTTTTAAAGGACCTTATATGAAAAACTTAATTAAAGTTTCAATCATTCTAAATTTGTTTACTAATGTTGCACTAGCAGTAGAAACTATATCATGCCCTAATGTTATACCAAGTCAGACAATTTCTCAATATAATGGTGATATAAAGAATATTGAAAATGAGAAACTAGTTGCATATGTTGATCAAGAAGAAGCAGCTAATTTATTATTATACAAATCTAAGGGCAACCTTTGGGACATCCGTCCACAAGGTAACTTTAATTTGGAATTAGCAGAGTTAGAAAAATTTAACCAGGCACTTAATTGGAAGAATGATGATAATTACATGATAGAAACGGAAGAACAACCTGTATGTGTTGCAAAAGATGGAACTAGAATGGTATTAGATACAGATAAGGTATATAAATGTACTAGTGGTGAATATGGTATATGTAAAACAAATTCCTTTACGCTGACTGACTAATCACACTAAAACATATAATGTTTCTTGTTTTTAAGAAATAAATTATTATTTATTTTCTTGGGCAGCTTAATATAGTTGGTTTTTAAGTGAGAAAACTACTGTAAAAAGATAATGCGTATAGAGTAAATAAATATTAAACTATTTGTAAGCAAGCTATTTTAAACCTTCGCGATTTACTATTAGCCATACGAATGGAAAGTAGTCAAGCTCTAAGAATTTTGGCTCCTAATTTTGGAGTCAAAATTAACATTTTTTAATTTTGTTGCTTACCAAAATATACACTAAGCCTAAAAACCCCGAATTTAGCCAGGAATACTGGTATATTCAAGCAAATAATATATATTTTAAAATAGTTCTGTATTTTATTGCATCAAATAATGCATAATAACCTATTGATTTCCCACATTATAATTTTTTGGCAGATATTTACCCATCATTCTACAAACAATATAATATAAAAAATAAACACAAAACAAGCTAAAATATACTAAAATCCGTTAAATTAATAATATTAAGGAAAAATAATGGCTTTAGTAAGTCTTCGTCAAGTCCTGGATCATGCGGCAGAATATGTATATGGTGTACCGGCATTTAATGTAAATAACTTGGAGCAGGTACAGGCAATAATGCAAGCTGCCCAGGAAACAAATTCCCCGGTTATTTTACAAGCTTCAGCAGGTGCCAGAAAATATGCCGGAGAAGAATTTTTACGCCATCTGATTTTAGGTGCAATAGAACAATATCCGGATATTCCGGTAGTTATGCACCAGGATCATGGAGCTTCTGCTTCTGTTTGCATACAAGCAATAAAATTAGGATTTTCTTCAGTTATGATGGATGGTTCACTTCTAAGCGATGGCAAAACTCCCAGTAATTATGAATATAATGTTGACATTACCCGAAAAGTAGTTGATATAGCTCATGCAGTTGGTGTGTCTGTTGAAGGAGAGCTTGGTTGTTTAGGCTCTCTAGAAACAGGAATGGGGGAAGCGGAAGATGGACATGGTTTTGCCGGTAGTTTGGATAAAGATCAGTTATTAACCAATCCGGAAGAAGCCAGGGATTTTGTAAATAAAACTAATGTTGATGCCTTAGCGATAGCTATTGGTACTTCACATGGCGCTTACAAATTTACCAGAAAACCTACTGGAGATATTTTATCCATTGAACAAGTAAAAAAAATACACGCAGCTATTCCTAATACCCATCTGGTTATGCATGGTTCTAGTTCAGTGCCTCAAGAATGGCTAAAAATTATCCGGGACAATGGTGGTGAAATTAAAGAGACATATGGAGTACCGGTAGAAGAAATTCAAATTGCAATAAAGCATGGGGTACGTAAAATTAATATTGATACTGACATTCGTCTGGCAATGACTGGAGCAATCAGACAATATTTAAATCAAAACAAGGAACATTTTGATCCACGTCAATATTTTGCTGTTGCCCGTGAAGCAGCGAAACAAATTTGTATAGAAAGATTTAATCAGTTTGGATGCACAGGTTACGGAAGTAAAATTAAAGCTATTAAATTAATAGATATGGTAGCTCGTTATTAGATAAAAAACAGGTTTAACGCAATAAACTTAGTTTTTACAATAGGAGTACTTGAATAAATGAAATATGCTATAAACATTATTTTAGAAAAACTAACCTGGGAGAATTTTTTGATAAATATATGCAACCTAATCAGATTAATTGGACTAAACAATAATTTTGAATTTGCAATCGTAAGCGCTAATTAGGAGTAAACTATATGGAAAATAATTTACCAGATATTTATATAATGCATGAGGATGGTACAGAGCAACTGCTAAAAGCCAGTAAGATGAGATTTGAATTTAAAAATAGTGCTAAAGTTACCATAGAAGTTAACAAGCGGGATGTAGAGGAAATTATTGTAAGAGGATATCATGGAAATGAAGAATATAAGCCATCTGAACAAAGTGTAATTCTTTGTATGCGTGGCGGTGGAGCCAACTTAATTAGCATCAAGCCGGAACTTAAAGAAATATCCAATTTATCCCAAAAATATCATGAATACTGCCAGATAAAATAAAATTACAACTGACCTGTGAATTGAACTCAATCATAATTTAAACACCACTTAGCATTATATAAAGCAGGACTTTTTTCTTAAAGTTTAGCATTTAACTAAATATAACTACATTTTAAATAAAATCTGGAATTATTTCGAAAGATAACACTTAGCTCAGTATTAATTTGCTGCTAGTATTTAATACTTATTAGAGTTAAATTTTTAGTTAATATTTTGCATATTAATTAAACTTATTAGTTCCGGAGCAAAGCGCTCCAGTTTAGACTCACCTATTCCATAGATTTGTCTAAGTTCTTCATTATTTTGAGGTTTTTGCTTTACTATTTCAAAAATACTCCGTTCAGTCAATATAGCATGCTGCGATACTCGATGCATTACCGCAATTTTATGCCGCCAGGCAATTAAATCACGGTATAATCTTTCTTCCCACTCATTACGCAGCCATAAATACTTCGTTTGTTGTTGTAATTTGCCCGCTACAGGTAAATATATATCTTCTAATTTCCTTAAAATAGGTATTGCTTTATCAGTAAGCTTTAAAGAACCACTTACAAAATCAAAATCTACTATGCCACGACTATATAATTGACGAATGATGCGTCTTAAGTTTTTTGCGCTTTGCTCACTGCATAAGCCAAATGTTGATAAGCGATGTTGCTCCCATATTTGCACATTAATAGTTGCCCTGCCCCGTAAAATATCAATAATTTGTGCTATACCAAAACGTTGCCCTACTTTGTAAATTGTAGCCAGGATTTTTTGTACTATGACTGTTTGGTCAACCATCTTAGGTGGATTGGTACAATTATCACATCTACCGCATGAAGTTGATTCTTCATCCATTAAACTAAGTAATTTATATTGACGGCAGCCGATGTAATCACAGTACTGGATTATTTTTTTTAGGCGGTTTAACTCATATTTTTTCTTTAATTCATCGGTATCCCCTAAAATAATTATCCGGCTTAATTCAATAATCTCTTTAAAGCCAAAGCTAACCACACTAAATGCGGGTAATTCATCACGTCCTGCCCTGCCGGATTCCTGATAAAAATGATCAATGCTTCTTGGCATATCAAAATGATATACATAGCGTACATCTGGTTTATCAATTCCTAAACCAAAAGCAACCGTTGCAACCATAATCATATTATTATTTTGTAAAAATTTTAGATGATTTTCTTCCCTGTTCTTTGGTTCCAATCCGGCATGATATGACAGAACAGGAAAACCCTTGTCTTCAAGAAATAAAGTTAATTTATCTACGTTAACACGTGAACTGCAATAAATAATCCCGCTTTGTCCAAAATGTCCATTTAAAAATTCTAATAACTGGCTTTTAGCATCATTTTTCTCCTGTACGATGTAAATTAAATTATTTCGCATAAAAGAAGAATGAAATGCTGTAGCTTCTTTTAAATGTAAATAATGTAAAATATCTATACGGGTAAAATGATCTGCCGTTGCAGTTAAGGCAATCCTTGGTATATTGGGATAAGTTGCAGCTAATATACCTAGTTTTTGATATTCAGGCCTAAAATCATGTCCCCAATGAGAAACACAATGCGCTTCATCAATAGCAAATAAGCTAATCTGGATATTTTCTAAAA
>JAJFBO010000087.1 GCA_020697025.1 Burkholderiales bacterium | reverse complement strand
ATTATACTTAATTGTGAATCCATTAACAACTACCAAGTGTTACATTAACTCTCATACTGGGATAAAAATTTTAGGTCATCGGCAAAACCACCTTTTACTTTTACCCACACTTGTAAAAACACTTTATTTTGCAGTAAATGTTCCATATCTAACCTGGCTTCACTAGAAATTTTCTTAAGTTTTTCCCCACCTCTGCCTATTACTATAGGTTTTTGGTTATCTTTATCTACGATTATTGTTGCAGAAATACGATATAATTCATTATCTAGTTTAAACTCATTGATCTCGACTGCCAAACTATAAGGTAATTCTTCACCCAAATAACGAAATAACTTTTCACGAATAATTTCAGAACATAAAAATTGACTGCTTTTATCAGTTAATTGATCAGCAGGATATAAAAACTCGCCGATGGGGAAGACCTGCTTAATCTCGGCTAATAATTCATCAAGGCCAAAATGCTGTTTTGCGGAAACAGACAAAACGCCCTTAAATGGATATTTATCACTAATTTGCTTGATAAAATCTTGTAATTGATGTTTATCCTTTATTTTATCCTGTTTATTTATTACTAAAAATACATTTGCTGTCTTCGGCAATAGAGCAAGAACTTCCTCGTCCCCGGCATTAAAACTACCTGCTTCTACAACAAAAACAATAGCATCAATATTAGACAGACTATTAACTACACTTTTGTTGAGTAAAGTATTTAATTTGTTAATATACCTTTTTTGAAACCCTGGAGTATCAATAAAAACATACTGGTACTGTCCTATACTTATTACCCCGTTTACCCTATGCTGAGTAGTTTGCGGTTTGCGAGAGGTAATACTGATTTTTTGCCCAATTAAATGATTCATTAATGTCGATTTACCAACATTTGGACGGCCAATTATTGATACTAATCCACAATATGTAGTTTTTTGCTTTGGTTGCTGATTCAAAAGAACCCCTTAGAATTTATTAAACTTAATGCCTTTTCTGCGGCAACCTGGCTTGCTTCTTTTTTACTCCGCCCCCTGGCTGGCACCTTTATACCTAATTCAGAAATTACACATTCCACAATAAAGACATTATTGTGATCAGGGCCTTCAGTTCCCCGTACTTCATAAGTCGGTAATTTTATTTTGCGCTTTTGGACATACTCTTGCAAAATTGACTTATAATCTTTACTTATTAAATGTTCGGCGTTATCCATATATTCGTCATATAACAGCTCAATAACACGTATGGCCTGGTACATGTTTGAGTCGAATGCAACTGAAGCAAATACTGCTTCAAGAGCATCAGCAATAATTGATGGACGTTTACGTCCGCCGCTTCTTTCTTCGCCAGGCCCTAAAAGTAAATACTTTCCAATACCTATTTTAGTAGCTATTTCAACTAAAGTAAATTGATTAACTAATGCCGCCTTAATTTTGGACAAATTTCCTTCAGCTAAATGCGGATATCTATTATACAAATTTACAGCGATTACGTAATCTAAAATACTATCCCCAACAAATTCCAGCCGCTCATTATTTTCCCGGTCGTAACTTCTGTGCGTTAATGCTAATTTAAGCCATGAGATATCGCTAAAGTTATAATCTAAAATATCTTGTAGTTCGCTAAGATCTTGCATGATAGACACCTAACTAAATAAAATCAAACTTTAACCGTTATATTATTGAGCAATTAATTAAGGGTTATAAAAACCAGTATAAATTAAATTTTAGTACCAATTCTGGATAAATCATGGAAGTTTAACCATACATAAATAGCTTTCCCAAGTATTGCGTCCTCACTTATGAAACCCCAATAGCGTCCATCTAAACTATTATCCCGATTATCACCCATCATAAAATATTTTCCCTTGGGCACTACACAAGTAAAACCATTATCATCTTTATAAGTACAATAATTTTTATCTTTAAAATCCCGAACCTGGCTAGAAAATATAGTTGGAATCGAATCATAGGTTATTATACTATGCTTTACCCCAGATAAATTTTCAATAAACCGTGCATTTGTAAGTTTTCTGCTTTCTCCTGGAGCAACTTCCTCAACATAATCATAAGTTCCATTATCTTTATAATCCAGAGGCTGGCCATTAATTGTTAAACGTTTATTATAATAAGCAACTGTATCACCGCCAATACCTACGACACGCTTTATTAGATCCCGGTTACGGGCATTTGGGTCTTTAAACACCATAACATCACCACGTTTTACTTTATTTACTTCGAATAAAACTTTATTAGTAAAAGGTTCACGAATTCCATAAGTAAATTTATTAACCAAGATAAAATCCCCGACAATTAAATCAGGTCGCATGGAACTACTTGGAATTTGATAAGCTTCGAATAAAAATGCACGTAATATCCAGACAATTAAAACTACCGGGAAAAATTCACGTGCATAATGTACATAATGCGGCCGTTCTCTACCATCATTTTGCCTTCTTTTTAAAAATAGTTTATTTAAGAGTAAAATAGCCCCGGACAATAATACCAGCAAAAATAATACTGTTGCAAAATCAGTCCATTCCGAAATAACTCCGACCATACCTAAAATAAGAATAAAGTAACCATTTTCCATAGATTTACTTTGATTTTTACCTTTAGCCCTATAAATGAAAAAGGCCCCTATAACGATGGCTGCCAAGCCTAAATAAAACCATTGCGAAAGACCGCTTTGCATAGACTCCATACTTATCTTACCCTTACTTATCTACAAAATATTTAATTAAAACTGCTAAGTAATTATTTTAACATAAATAGCTTTGCAGAATTTGGTATAATCATTGCCTGAAGATTAGTCTAGGCAATCGCGTAAGGTTTATCCTTCCGAGGAAAGTCCGGACACCAGAGGATAATGATGCTGGGTAACTCCCAGGTGTTATATTTGTAAAGATATAACAACGGAAAGTGGCACAGAAAATATACCGCCAAGTTTACTTGGTAAGGGTGAAAAGGTGCGGTAAGAGCGCCCCGCGCTTTTAGTGATGAAAGCGGCAGGCAAAACCCCATCAGGTGCAAGACCAAATAGGTAATTATCGTGTTATCCGCACATTTATGATTACGGGTAGGTTGCTTGAGCCAGCTAGTAATAGCTGGCCTAGATGAATGATTGCCAGAGGATCTTCCTGATTCTTGTACAAAATCCGGCTTATTGGCCTAATCTTCTCTCCAATTTTTTAATTACAGGCATCGGTAATGATGAAACACTTAGAAGAAACTCTTATCGACTCCAAGCAAATTGCAAGAGGCAAATGGATTAAAATTACTCACGATACAGTTAACCTTCCAGATGGTACAACTGCTTTCCGTGAATATATTAAACATTCAGGTGCGGTTGCTATTATTGCTATAACTAAAGATAAGCAAATAGTCTTAGAATATCAATATCGCCACCCCGTAAATAAAGTTATGCTCGAAATTCCAGCCGGAAAATTAGAGCCCGATGAAGACCCTTTAAACGCAGCAAAACGAGAGTTACAAGAAGAAACCGGATATAATTCCGGATCATGGCTTGAATTAGGTAGCTGCTTCCCCTGCATTGGCTACTCAAATGAACAAATCACTTATTATCTGGCAGAAAATTTAATTGCTGGAATCCCAAATCTTGATGAGGGAGAGTTTTTGGAAACTACCCTTATGGATATTGATAAATGTTTTGATTTAGCTTATAGCGGAAAAATTACTGATGGCAAGACATTAGCTGGACTTATGCTCTATCAGGGATATTTATCAGGTAAGCTAAAGTACTAAGTATCCTATCTAGTGAATTTTTAGGTGGTTAGCATATGGTGCCCCCGACAGGAATCGAACCTGTATCTGCCCCTTAGGAGGGGGCCGTTATATCCATTTAACTACGGAGACTAGAGTAAAAATATAAAATTCTTTCGTTTCAGGTAAAGCAGTAGTACTTAAAACTTGTTTAATAGTTTTAAAGCTTCGCGAATACCGCTGCTTAAATCAGTTATTGTATCAGGTAATTGCTTCATCACTAAATTTATCTCTTTATCATTATAACCTAATGAACCTAAAGCATTACGCACATCATTCATAATACCATACAATTGTGTTTGCACTTTATTATCGGCTACATTATGAATATTGGAGTCAGGTGCAAACATGAGTTTACCTTTTAACTCCAACAGCATACGCTCAGCCAATTTCTTGCCAATACCCGGAGTTCTGGTTAAACTATCCACATCACCATTTTGCAAGGCTAAATGTAATTCATTAAGAGACAAAGCAGAAAGTAATGCTAATGCAATTCTTGGCCCTACCCCCGATACCTTGATAAGACTACGAAAGCTATCTCTGGAGTGAACCGTTAAAAAGCCAAAAAGTGAATGTGCATCTTCACGAATTACCAAATGCGTATATAAAGTAACACTGCTATTTAATGCTTCAAATTTTGCACAATCAGATATTGGCACATCAATTTCATAACCAACCCCGGCTACGTCTAATAATATATGCGGCGGGCGTAAATCTAAAATTACGCCATTTAATCTACCAATCATTGTAGCCCTTATTTAGAAATAGGGATAACTGCACCTTTGTAGGTATTAGTTATATATTGTGTAATTGCCGCCGAATGTAATACTTCGGCAAGTTTTTTCATTTTAGATTGTGTTTGCATACCATCTTTAATTACTACAATATTTACATATGGACTATTTGCACCTTCAATAAATATCGCATCTTTTAACGGATTAAGTTTGGCCTGCAACGCAAAATTGGAATTAATAACTGCTAAATCAAGCTGATTTGCCATTAATGCCCTTGGCAGCATTGCCGGGTCCAACTCTTTCAAGTTAATATTATATGGATTAACTGAAATATCTTTTTTAGTTGGGTATTTTACACCAGTTTTAATCTTAATAAACCCATTTTTTTGAAGCAGCAACAAAGCCCTGCCTTCATTAGTCGTATCATCTGGCACACCGATTGATAAAGCATTTGGCAACTTATGCAAATCATGGCTTTTAGCAAAATCTTTTAGTTTTGAATTAGTGCCGGCATAAATGCCCATCGGCTCAATATGCACACCTGTTAGTTCCACCAGATGAGTCCCACGTTCCTGATTAAATTGCTCCAGGTAGGGGCGGTGTTGATAAAAATTCGCATCCAATTGTTTTTGATTAACCAAAAAATTAGGTTGCACATAATCAGAAAATTCTTTTATCTGCAAATCAATCCCTTGTTTTTTCAATATTGGTTTAGCTTGCTTTAAAATTTCTGCATGAGGCACAGATGTAGCGCCAATAGTAATGATTTCATCAGCAGCAGCTATCTTTATTGCTAATAGAACTGTAATTAATAATGATAGTTTAAATTTCACTGAAACCCTTCTAAATAGTAATAAAATTTTAGTTATTTAAAATAGTAATAATGTAATATTTCTGTGTTTGCATATACATTTTACCAGCCTGATATGTGAGGTAATTAATAATCTGCATCCCCAATCACTGTCGGGGATAGCTGTTTTTATATTA
>JAJFBO010000086.1 GCA_020697025.1 Burkholderiales bacterium | reverse complement strand
ATTCCACCAGTCATGGGCTAACGCATTGAATTTATCAATTTCCTGTTGGTTAAAATTCATTACATATTATCCGAATTGGAAGCAACAGTTGAGGTTAAGCGGCGATTAATCAAGTTTAAAAACTCATCGCCAAATTTATTCATTTTATTATTTAAGCTGCTAATATCAGCTGTAAACTTGTTAAAGGCAATATAAGCAGGTATGGCCACAAAAAGACCGATGGCAGTAGCAACCAATGCTTCTGCAATACCTGGTGCAACAGTCGCTAATGTAGCCTGGCCAGAAGCGCCAAGCCCGATAAATGCATGCATTATACCCCATACCGTGCCAAGAAGGCCGATATACGGGCTAACTGAACCAAAGGTAGCTAGTATTGATAAATTATGCTCAAATTTATCAATTTGAGATTCAATAGAGGCGCTAAGTGATCTATCAATATTATCCAGCACTACATCTTTTTGTGTAATACCTTGTTTACTTAGTTTATTATACTCATTTATTCCATTAAAAAATAGATCTTCAACACAAAGTTTATTTTCTTTACCGCTTAATGAGGAATATAAGTTTGAGATGCTGTTTGAATTATGAAACTGGCGTAAAAAACTGTTTGTTTTATTTTTTGCCAGACTCAGTGAGAGCCATTTACCAAATATTATAGCCCATGAAACTACAGAAAATAATAATAAAAGTGCAATAATTGCTTGTACTACAATACTGGCATTCATAATTAATTGTAAAATTGAAATTTCTTGTTGCATAAATTTTCCTATTCAAATATATATTTTGGCAGTATTAGCTATATCTGTACGATACTGCATGCCTTTAAAGGTAATGAGTTTAATTGCAGCATATACTTTTTTTTGGGCTATTTGTAAATCTTTATCCATACCAATTACGCATAATACCCGCCCGCTGGCAGTATAAACCTGTTTATTATCTAATTTAGCTCCCGCATGAAACACATGAATATCCGGCATGTTTTTTATCATATCCAAGCCAAGGATTATATCATTTTTACGCGGTGCATCAGGATATCCTTCCGCAGCTAACACTACCCCAATAGCAAATTCATCTACCCATTTAGCATTTATCTTATCTAATTGTCCATTTATACCATTTTCAATAAGATCAAACAAATCATTTTCTAAACGGCTCATAATAGGTTGAGTTTCCGGGTCGCCAAAGCGGCAGTTAAACTCAAGGGTTTTAATTTGATTATTTTTATCAATCATTAATCCGGCATACAAAAAACCACTATAAGCGTGTCCTTTATTACGCATACCATCTATTACCGGCCGAATTACATGGTCAATTACCTTCTGGTGAATTTGGTCAGTGACAATTGGCGCCGGGGAGTAAGCTCCCATACCCCCGGTATTTGGACCTTTATCATCATCAAGCAGGCGTTTATGATCTTGGGAACTAGCCATAGGCAGTATATTGCCATTTTCATCTATCATGACAATAAAACTAGCTTCAATACCATCTAGAAACTCTTCAATAACTACACGACTGCCAGCATTGCCAAACTTATTCTGGCCAAAAATATCCTTAATAAAATCTGTAGCCTCAATTATAGTTTGTGCAACAAGCACGCCTTTACCCGCAGCTAATCCATCAGCTTTAATAACTATAGGCAGCGTTTGTAAACCCAGATAGTCAAGTGCTTGTGGCTCGTTATCAAAAACAGAATATTTTGCAGTAGGTATGTTATGTTCTAGCATAAATTCTTTAGCAAATACTTTGGAGCTTTCTAGTTGTGCACAAAATTTAGTAGGGCCCCATATTTTTAAGCCACTATTTCTAAATTGATCAACTATGCCTTCAGCTAGCGGCGCCTCAGGGCCCACTAAAGTGAATAAAATTTGTTTTTCTCTAGCAAATTGTATAAGCTGTGTAATATCGGTTAGCTCTATATTAGAAACTTTATGCTCTAATGCAGTTCCACTATTGCCAGGAGCGACGTACACATGATCAACCTTGGCTGATTTAGCTAGTTTCCAGGCCAATGCATGTTCACGTCCGCCACTCCCGATTACTAAAATGTTTGTGTTCATTTTAGCGTCCCAACATTAATTCGGGTTTTACCCATTCATCAAACTCGGTTTCATTAACATAACCAAGGCTCAAAGCAGAAGCGCGCAGCGTCAAGCCTTCTTTATGAGCTTTTTTAGCAATTGCAGCTGCTTTATCATAGCCAATATGTGTATTTAATGCAGTAACTAGCATTAACGATTCATCAAGTAAATTTTTGATTCTTTCCCGGTTTGGCTTGATACCCTGTGCGCAATGTAATTCGAAACTTATAATTCCATCGCTAAGCAGGCGAATGCTTTGCAGGAAATTATGAATAATTAAAGGTTTAAAAACATTTAGCTCAAAATTACCGTTTGCGCCGCCAATATTGATTGCCACATCATTGCCCATTACCTGGGCGCAAAGCATAGTTAAGGCTTCACATTGGGTAGGATTGACTTTCCCTGGCATAATTGAGCTGCCTGGTTCATTTTCCGGTATACTAATTTCACCAATTCCACAGCGTGGGCCGGAAGCTAGCCAACGTACATCATTAGCTATTTTCATAAGACTTGCTGCTAAAGTTTTTAATGCACCATGAGCGTGCACCAGTCCGTCATGGCTGGCAAGTGCTTCAAATTTATTGGGTGCTGTGACAAAAGGTAATTTAGTGATTTTAGCAATTTCAGCAGCAACCATTACAGCGTATTTAGGGTGGGTGTTTAATCCAGTGCCAACGGCTGTACCACCGAGAGCTAGTTCATAGATATGTGTTAAGCTATTTTCAATATGTGTAATGCCATGTTCTAATTGTTTTGCCCAGCCTGATATTTCCTGACCAAGAGTTAAAGGAGTTGCATCTTGTAAATGTGTGCGTCCAATTTTTACTATATTATCAAAATTTTCTGCTTTAGCACTCAGTGTTTGACGCAATTTTTTGATTGCTGGAATTAATGAATTAACTATTCCAACGCAAGCAGCAATATTCATTGCGGTAGGGTAGGTATCATTAGATGATTGGCTTTTATTTACATCATCGTTGGGGTGAATTAAACGGTTATCACCACAAACGCCACCAAGATTTATACTTGCTAAGTTGGCAATAACTTCATTTATATTCATATTAGTTTGGGTGCCTGACCCTGTTTGCCACACGGCTAAAGGAAATTCTTCCATATAGTTGCCATTAGCAATTTCACCTGCAACACTAATTATCGCCTTTGCTTTTTTATCTTCAAGTAACCCAAGTTCGTTGTTAACTGTTGCTGAAGACAGTTTAACAATTGCCATAGCTTTAATTAATTCAGGCGGCATTTTTTCTGTCGAGATTTTAAAGTTCTCCAAAGAGCGTTCAGTCTGTGCGCCCCAAAAACGGTTAGCAGGAACTTCTATATCACCAAATGTATCGTGTTCAATCCGTACTGTCATAATAAACTTTATCCTTATAAACTATTTAAAGCCTTATATTTTACCTGAAAACCAATAGCTATATATTAAAATATGAATCAGATGTGATTTATATTATATTTCCGATTCATACGTTTTAAAATTATGTTACGCCTTATTGGCCTCTATGTTAGAATATAGTTATTAATTATACGCTTAACAGGAAGTTTTGAAAGTGAAAAATAATTTATCAATTCGGTTTCTATTTTCTATATTTATTTTATTATTTTTTAGTATGGACATGGTCCATGCGCAAGATAAAATTTGGCAGTGTAAGTTTAAATTGCCAGATAACGATAAAGGCAAAAAAATTTTAGCCGCAATCGTGGGCTATGAGCTTGCTGAGGTTCCAATTTATTATAATCAACCACCTACTAATATATGTGAGGGATATAACTGTAAAATTACATGGGTGATCAAAGATATATTTGTTCCATTAGAATCAGGAGTTCGATTTTATCAACCAAACGTTCTAGGAGAATATGCAAAGGTTTTTACTTTTAGAATAAACGATTATACATGGGATCATAAAGTTAAAAACCTTTATACATATAAGAAAGAATACAGTGAAAATAATTCCAGGGTATTAGGTGGGACTAAAATTAATATAGTGGCGGCTCTTCCTAATAGCCTACATTTTGGAAATAGACTTGAACATTATATTACTGTTGGCTACGATATTCAGATTATAGCGTCTACGTTTCCTATAGCTAAAGAAGACATTACACGGAATAATTCTACCGCTATTAAGTATGACGCTCAAGAATTTGATAAAAAACAATTTAAACACAAAGCAAACGATAAAAGCGAAAATTGGTATATGTATTTAACCAGAGTAAAGAGCAATGAAAAGAGTACGGAAACTATAGAACTTACTGGAAAAGAGGTACTTTGCGGTGAATTAAAACCTGAAGAAGGGAAGATGAATGGCGAGGAAGAGGGAATAGAGCTAAAACCTATTAAAACCGGGCCCACCGTGAAAAATCCCGCTGAAGGACATAAAAATTAGTAAATTTATCGGGAATCAATATTCTTATAATTTACCCAAATATATTAGATAACACATTAGCTATAAGAAATTTGACAATAGTAGCAGCTATATTATATAGTTTTGGCAAAATGTAGGAGAGTTTATTAAATGGATATGGATCTTAATCTTGTAACACAAGGGCAATTTACCAATTATTCGTCCTCATCGGTTACGATACAGGGGGCAGAATATAAAAAAAATATTTTGATTTTTAATGATGAAATTTCAGAATTTGAAATTGATAGTATAAAAAATATTACATTAGAGGATATAGCAAAAGTCATCAATAATAAGCCAGATTTGATAATTTTTGGGACTGGAAACAGCGTGATATATCCGGATTTTAAATTGTTAGAAAAGATTAACGGTTTAGGCATAGGTTTTGAAATAATGCCAATTCCGGCGCTTTGCCGGACATATAATTTTTTAATCAGCGAAGACCGTAAAGTAGCATGCATCTTATTTTTTGAATAATTAATTAAAATTAAATGAAAACTGCATTTTTAATATTTATATGTGAATTATTTTCATTTAATGAAATTAATTGAGGTACAAAAATGCGCATAAATAAAAATTATCATTTAGCATAATTTTATCTCACAATTTACATTGTAGACAATTGATTTTTAATTATACTTTAAAATGGCATAAAAAGTCCATTAGCATATAAAACGGGCGTCCCGTGCCGCTCATGGCGGTTCCGGCAATATCCAGGTGCGCCCATTTATAATCAGTAAACTGTTCTAAAAAGCAAGCAGCAAGTACACTCCCTGCTTCGCCGCTCCAGCTGATATTACTCAAATCAGCTACTGTGCCTTTTAGCATATCATGGTATTCTTTAAATAAGGGCATACGCCATACTTTATCATCTACGTCTAAGCCTGACTTAATCAATTCTGTGGCCAAAGTATCATCATTACTATATAGTCCGCTTACAGCAGAACCTAGAGCTACAATACATGCACCTGTTAGCGTTGCTATATCAATAACTAGTTCTGGTTTATATTTTTCAGGTTTTACTGCACGACCTGAAGGCATATTTTCACAACTAGGCACTAAACATACTAAATTAATTGGTAAGTTAAGATTAGCAACCGTCTTAAATATACCAATTACAGTGGCTGCACCACACATATCATATTTCATTGCATCCATTTTTGCTCCAGGTTTTAAAGATATGCCGCCTGAATCAAAAGTAATGCCTTTACCAATCAAAACTATAGGTTGTTTATTTTTTGCAGCACCAAAATATTCCATCTTGATAAATTTTGGTTCTGAATCAGCACCCTGGGCAACAGCTAAAAAAGCATTCATTTTTAGCTTTTTAATATCTTTTTTATCCAGGATTTCAACTTTAACAGTTTTACCAATTTTTTCTAAGTGTTTCGCAGTTTTAGCCAAATAAGTTGGTGTAACAATATTTGCTGGTCCATGAGCCAAATCTTTAATTAAAAATATGCCTTCTGCCATATATATAGCATTTTGCAGTGCAGCTTTTTGCAAAGTCCGGGTAATAATATTTATTGTTTTCAGGCTAAGTTTTTTTGGGCTGGTTTTTAGTTCTTCATAGGAATATAGACCGTTTAATAAATAAAAAAGACTGGTTTGAGTAAATTCATCATCAGTTAGATTTAAGTTTGCACTTAGACTATCTTCAGTAATAAGACTAATTGAGTCTATTTTTGAATTGTTCTTAATAATTTGGGCAATAGCATTCAAGGTTTTTTTATAGTTTACCAGGTTAAATTGGTTTATCTCGCCAAGGCTTAAAAGAATAATTTGGCCGTCATCTATTCTTACACTACTTCCTGGAGTTGTTAAATCATCATATTTATGCGGTTTTATTTTGCCAATATATTTTTTTGCATTTGGCAGTAGTGTAGTATTAAAACTAAAAATGATTTGTATATTTGTTTGAGTGCTGCTGTTATTTAATAACTCAATATTATTTTGACTGGTTTTTAGTTTCATGACTATATTCCTGTAAACATGCTAAAATCTATAATTAAACGTTATTTTAACGTAATTATTTAATTAACGTGCAAAAATAACGAACTTAAAGACGATGGTATATGTTAGTAAAAAAAATCTTTTATCGTGAACTAGTAAGTAATGCCAGTAAAATATTTATTATATTAGTAGCTATTTTACCAATTACCGAATTATTCAAGCTCTTAAATCAGGCAGCTTCGGGAAGCATTCCTACAGTTACCTTAGTTACATTAATGATTTATGGTACGATTGCCAGTTTCCCTATGATTTTAACAATCGCCTGCTTTTTAACGGTAGTTATGACGATAAATCGTTATTGTAAAGATCAGGAATTTGCTATATGGTTGTCTTCTGGGTTATCACCATTTTATTGGCTGCGGCAAGTAACTTATTTTATAATTC
>JAJFBO010000085.1 GCA_020697025.1 Burkholderiales bacterium | reverse complement strand
TAAGTGATTTAGCACTTAGAAAATATGCTGAAATAACGATGCTTACCATAGATGATATAGCAAAAATCGTCGATGTAGGTGTACAAAAGCGTAAATTAGCGGCTACTCATGCCGATACTATTATTAATGCTAAACTTGTTGATTATCAGAATTGGTTGAATAAAAAAGAAGTTACACCGGTAATTAAAGCTCTAAGAGACAGCGTAGAGAATATTCGTTTAGAGGTTTTATCAGGCGCTAAACGGCAATTACAAAATGGTGAAGAAGTTGTAGACGTATTAAATAATCTTTCTATAAAATTAACCAATAAATTTTTACATAACCCAACTGTAAATTTATGTGCAACTAGTGGTAAATTACAAAGTGATTTATCGGATTTAACCAAATTTTTATATAATTTAGATATATGATTGACAAGTAAAATTATGAAACAAAGTGTAATTGATAAATTAGAAATATTATCCAAAAGATTAAATGAGCTGGGTGACCTTCTATCACAGCCAGATGTTACTTCAGATATGGAGCAGTATACCAGGCTAAATAAAGAGTATGCTGAATTACAGCCAGTAGTTGCGACATATCGTCTTTATGCTGATGCAGCCAATGATCTGGCAACAGCAACTGAGCTTTTAATTGATCCGCAGATGAGGGATTTTGCCTCTGATGAAATTACTATGGCTAAAGGAAAAATTGAGCAATTAGAGATTGAACTACAAAAATTATTACTGCCTAAAGATCCTAATGATGAAAAAAATATTTATCTGGAAATACGTGCTGGTACAGGCGGAGATGAATCAGCATTATTTTCAGCGGATTTATTTAGGATGTATAGTAGGTTTGCCGAGCGTAATTCATGGCAGGTAGAGATTATTTCTGAATCTATATCTGATTTGGGCGGATATAGGGAGATAATTGCCAGAATAATTGGGTTTGGAGCATATTCCAAACTAAAATTTGAATCAGGTGCTCATCGTGTACAGCGTGTTCCAACTACTGAAACACAGGGCAGGGTTCATACATCTGCTTGTACGGTTGCAGTAATGCCTGAGGCTGATGAGGTGCTTGATGTACAAATTAATCCATCTGAATTAAGAATAGATACTTATCGTGCATCTGGTGCCGGCGGCCAGCATATTAACAAAACTGACTCGGCTATCAGGATTACCCATTTGCCTACTGGTTTGGTAGTGGAGTGTCAGGATGAGCGCTCACAACATAAAAACAAGGCCAGGGCTTTGAGCTTACTGGCAACTAGAATTAAAGATGCACAATTGCGTGAGCAACAATCAAAAATCGCAGCAACAAGAAAGAGTTTGGTGGGTAGCGGGGACAGGTCAGAACGTATCCGGACTTACAATTTTCCACAAGGGCGCCTGAGTGATCATAGAATTAATTTAACTTTGTATAAATTAGATATGATAATGGATGGTGATTTGTTCGAATTAACTGATGCCTTAATTGCTGAACATCAGGCTGAATTACTAGCTAGTTTGGATAATAGATAATAAAGAATAATATCATGATCAGTAATAATATTAAAGCAGAAGATATAGCAGCATACTTTGATTTTGATGGTACTTTAAGCTCAAAAGATACTTTATTTTCTTTTTTAGTTTACTGTATTGGCTGGGGAGAGTTTATTCTTAATCTACCAAAGATTTTGCCAAATCTCATATTATACTTACTTGGAATAATTAATAATGAGACGGTTAAAGAGAGAATATTAATTATTTTATTCAAGGGGAAAAGTTTTACTGCACTTGATAAGAAAGCAAAAAGCTTTGCTTACGGATATATAAGTAAATTTATTAAGCCTGAAGTATTTGCCAAGCTTGAATATCATAAAGAGCATGGACATAAAGTAATTTTAATTAGTGCCAATTTAGCTATATATTTAAAGTATTGGGCAGCAAGGCATAAAATAGATGGCGTTATTGCAACTGAAATTGAATTTATAGATAATATCGCTACAGGGGCACTTGCTACACCAAACTGTTATGCAAAAGAAAAGGTAAAACGCTTGGAGCAATATCTAAAACAAGAAGGATTAAAGTTTAGTTATAGCTATGGTTATGGAAACTCAAGAGGAGATTTTGAACTTCTTGACTATGTTAATGAAGGATATTTAGTAAATGGTATAGAGTTTCAGGAATGGAAGAAATAATGGTAGCTTTATACCCTGAAGTAGAAATAAGTAGTACTCTTAAAATTAAATTTTACATTTATAAATTATGACAGATGAACAAATTGAACTACTAATTAGTGGGATTAAAGAGCTTGGCTTAATCCCTGACAAACAAAAAATAGTGCAATTAACCAAATATACTTGCTTATTACAAAAATGGAATAAAGTTTATAGCTTAACTGCCATTATTAAAACTAACCATATAATAACTCATCATTTACTTGATGGCCTGACTGTTGTACCATATATACTTGAGGCTAACAAAATTATTGATATTGGAAGTGGTATGGGCGTTCCGGGAATTATCCTGGCAATATGGAACCCTTTAATCCAAGTAAGGTTATTAGATAGTAACCAGAAAAAATGTACATTTTTAAAGCAGGTTATAATTGAACTTGGTTTAAATAATGCATCTGTTGTCTGTACCAGAGTAGAGAAGCATATACCGCAGCAAAAGTTTGATATAGTTATATCCAGAGCATTTGCCAGTACACAGCTTTTTATCAAGGTAGCCAGGCATCTGTTAGTGGAAAATGGTTATTTTATTGCCATGAAAAGTAAGCCTGATGAAATAGTTATGAACTCTTTACAAATAAAAGTTAAAATTCCAGGTATTAATGATGAACGTTTATTACTTAAAATAGAGAATTTATGAAAAATATTATTGCTGTTGTTAATCAAAAAGGCGGGGTTGGTAAAACAACTACAGTTTTAAACTTAGCTGCTGCATTTGCCAAACGCAGGCAAAAAGTTTTAGTACTTGACCTGGATCCGCAGGGAAATTCAACTACTGGCTGTGGTATCGAAAAAAATCAGATAAAAACTTCAATTTATGATGTTTTAATTAATAAGGTAGATATAAATAATGCGATTTTGCATATAGAAAAAGCCAGTTTCGATATTATCCCGGCAAACCGTAATTTATCGGGTGCTGAGATTGAACTAGTTGATTTAAATAAGCGTGAATTGAAACTTAAAAATAGTCTAGCTTTGCTTAAAAAACAGTATGACATTATTCTTTTAGATTGTCCGCCGTCACTTAGTTTATTAACTTTAAATGGTTTGATAGCGGCAAACTATATACTTGTACCGATTCAGTGTGAATATTATGCACTTGAAGGCTTAACTGATTTATTAAATACAATCGAACTATTAAAAAGTGGTCTAAACCCACATATAAAATTACTAGGTATAGTGCGCACTATGTTTGACCAGAGAAACAATCTTGCCTTACAAGTTTCACAGCAGTTATTTACCCATTTTAGTAAAAAAATGTGTAATACCTTTATTCCGCGTAACGTTAGGTTAGCAGAAGCTCCAAGCTTTGGCCTGCCAGGAGTAATTTTTGATAATCAAGCTAGTGGCTCCATAGCATATATGGCATTAGCTAAAGAATTGCTAAAACGGCTTAATGTATAGCAGATAATAAACAAATCCTTTAAGAGGTAATTGATTAAATGACAAAATTAAAAGGTCTGGGTAGGGGACTTGATGCATTACTTACTGCATCTAAAACAGTAGCAAGCTTAGAGCAGGCAAATACAAAAGACAGGGCACAAATTATAGAAATTAAATTGGATAAAATACGTCCAGGTAAATTTCAGCCACGTAAATTTTTTGATGAACAGGAATTACAAGAATTAGCAGATTCGATAAAACATAATGGTTTAATTCAGCCAATAGTAGTAAGGCAGATAAAAAACGGGCATTATGAAATCATTGCCGGAGAGCGTAGGTTTCGTGCCAGCGGTATGGCGGGATTTAAACAAATACCAGTTATTATTCGTGACTTTAGTGATCAGGAAGCACTTGCTGTTTCACTTATTGAAAATATTCAACGTAAAGATCTTAATGCTATTGAAGAAGCATTAGGTTATAAAAGATTAATAGATGAATTTAAATTAACTCATTCTGAATTATCTAAAGTAACCAGTCGATCACGTAGTCATATAACCAATATTTTAAGATTATTAAATCTACATCCTGAGGTTCAGGAAATGGTGATCTGTGGCCAGTTAGACATGGGACATGCCAGAGCATTACTGCCATTACCTGTAACAGTGCAGTTAGCTTTAGCGAATGTTGTAATTGATGAAGATTTAACTACTGCTGAAGTGGAGCGGCGTGTTGCCAAAATTTTACACCAAAACACTTTACAAAAAAAGACTAAGCATAAATTAGTAGATCCGGATATTGAAAATCTTGAAATTAAAATTGCCGATAAACTAGGCATGATGGTAAATATTAAACACGGAAGAAAAGGTAGTGGCAAAATAGTGCTTAGCTATTCAACATTAGATGAATTAGATAATTTACTGGAATTAATAGGATAATAGAAGGCTATTCTAAATAAGAAAGCCTTCAGTATTAAAGTTTTAAGATCAAGTTTCTATTTGCATATCCCAGGTAATAATGCCTTGTTTGCTCCACTGCAGATATTAGAAAAAGACCATTCATTTTGGAAATTACTGTTATAGGGAATTGCCCAGGTCCAAAATATAGCAGTTATTCCTTCTTTATTAGCATTCATAACTTGTTCTTGAAGAAATTCATTACGATATTTAGCAAAATTTGTTGGGACTATTGTTCCCACACCACTTGCGCCTGAGTTAAAAGTATCTGCATTAGTGCCTGCGCTAAATTCACTGGCTGCTAGCTTATCTTCTCTAGATAAGCCTAATTCATTACGGATATTTAAGAACCAGTTACTGCAGGCTTTAATTTGAGTAAAGCCGGCTTCATTTATTGAATAACTTAACGAACCATCATTTTTCTTAATTCTCGTCAAGTATAAAGGTAGATCACCTAAAGAGTCAGTTTTATAAACTGGGTTAGTATATCCCGGACCTTTCCACTTAATTTGTCCATCAGAAGTAAGATCTAATTGCTTAGCTGTAAAAACATCATTACAATCTTTACCCCAGGCAATATAGTGATGAATATCAAGTACCGCCCATTTACTGCGTTCATTTTGTGAAGTTATACTTTTCCACCAGGTACCAATATTTTGGAATGGATTAATAGTTTTTTCGTCATACATGGTTTCAATAATATTCATGTATAGCTTTATATTATTATTAGTTAGTTCCGGTGTGTTTTCAAATTTTTTTACAGCATAAGCCAACGTGGATAATACATCAACAGGTGAAGCTCCCCACGAAGTTACTCCTGCTTTTTTACCAGTTTCGTCAAAAGCACTACATATTTTTATTTTACTTAGATCTTTAGTCGTATCATTATTTGACTTATTAAGTTCTTCCTTTGCAGTTGCTTTATCAAAGATAGTCTGAAAGTTCTTTTTATAGATATTCGGTTCAACACTCCAAAATTTTGGTGCATTTGGCCATACACCATTATAAGTTCCATCACTAGCCCCACCTGGGAAAGTATGGATATCCAGTATAATTTTAGTACCTTTGCTATTAGCTGTTTTTAAAATAGCTTCTAGTTGATTGATTGGAATTGATGCCCATCTTTTACTTGGGTAAAACGGATCTGGAATTAATTGAACTTTACCCGTTGTTGCTGGTATAATTTGCTCCGATCCATCTGATTTTTGGATTATATAAGATTTATCATATTGTATTACCCAGGTAATAGGTAGACGAACTATTTTTATGCCAAGAGCTGCTGCTTTTTCTAAACTGTTAGAAAGAGTTGGGTCAGAGTTCCAATTGCTTAAATATGTTTCACGATGACGTTGAAATATTGCTTCAATTT
>JAJFBO010000084.1 GCA_020697025.1 Burkholderiales bacterium | reverse complement strand
TATTTTTTGGGTTTAGAATAATGACTGGAATTGGGGTCGTTATGCTTGTTTATGCTATATTAGCAACAACACTTCTGGTTAAAAATAAACTCTACTCATCGCGTAAAATACTGTATATCAGCCAGTTTATGGCGCCTCTTGGGTTTATTGCCTTATTTGCTGGTTGGATTACGGCTGAGATTGGCCGTCAACCTTGGGCAGTGTATGGTCTTATTCGTACCAAAGATGCAGTATCTAATATCTCTAACCATGATGTTTTGATTAGCTTAATTTTAATTATAGTTATTTATGGCATTATATTTGGTGGATTTTATTTTTATTTTTTAGATAAAACTATTAAAAAAGGACCTACTGATTTAGATCCCGTGCAACCATTTGGGTTTTTAACTGAAGGTGCTTCTTCTAATATGCGGGGTGAAAAATGATATCATTAGCTTTAGTTTGGTTAGGCCTTATTGCTTTTATTATTATTATGTATGTAATTTTAGACGGGTTTACTCTTGGGGTTGGTTTATTATTTCCCTGGATTAAAAGTTCTAAAGATCGTGATACTATGATAGTTACTGTTTTGCCGGTATGGGATGGTAATGAAACTTGGCTGGTATTTGCAGGGGCATCTTTATATGCAGGTTTTCCTGAAGCTTTCGCGGTTTTAATGTCTGCCTTTTATTTACCTTTAATGCTATTAATAGTTGGATTATTACTCCGTGGTGTTTCATTTGAGTTTATTCATAAGGCTACTTCCAGCGTACATATCTGGGAAAAGTCTTTTTTCGCTGGATCGCTAATGGCAGTAGTTGCTCAGGGCATAGTGGTAGGAAAGTATGTACAAGGTTTTACAGTTGATCCTGTTACAAGCCAGCTTATAGTTCATTCCGGGATTAACTGGTTCGACTTATTTTGTATAGTTGCCTTAATAATGGGCTATTCACTTTTAGGTTCTGCAAGGTTAATAAAAAAAACACATGGTGCGTTACAGGAAAGATTTTTTATAATTTCTAATAAATTACAATGGCTTTTACTTATAGCTATTTTGTTTGTTGGAATTTATTCTCCAATTAGCTCTGCAATGAATGGATGGTTTAATTTATATAATTCACCGTTCATGATTATGTTTATAATAGTGACATTAATGCTTATGGGGATTCACGCTTTTGCAATCAGACAAAGAGTTGAAAATCTGCCCTTTATGGCATTAATTGGGATATTTATTATGGCTTATATTGGTTTTGCAGTTAGCAATTTGCCATATATTGTTCCACGTAAGCTTACCTTTATGCAGACGAAAGCTGATGACGGCGCCCTGACTTTAATGCTTTATGCGGTAGCTGTATTATTACCTTTATTAATTTTTTATACAGCCTATGCTTATCATATTTTTGGTGGTAAAACTGATGAAAAAACCAGATACTAAACTTTGGCAGCAAATAGCCTGGTTTATTGCAATTTATTTTATTTCCATTTTAGGACTTGGGGCATTTCACTTATTTAGTAAGTGGCTGATAAATGTATTAAAATAAAATTCATTTTGTTATTTCTATTTAAATGTAAAATCAATGTATTACAATTAGGGATAATATGAAAAACAAACAATACGGAGTTTCTCCGCAATTAGTTACAGATGTAACTAATCAAGGTGCAGCAAAAATAATTCTAATTAATGGGGCAAATAGTTTTATTGCCGCCAATTTTATGGCTGGATTTTCAAAAAAATATAATTTTATAAAACTAAGTCATATCCCACAAGATGGCCATTTAACTTTAGATAATTTGGCGGTTAATGAAGAACTCTTAAAATCAGTATTTGCAGTAATCAATTTAGCTGGAGCTAATATAGGTTCGGCGCGCTGGTCTATAAAGCGTAAAAATGAGTTATTAATTAGCCGGGTTAACCCTACACTCCAATTAACCGATTTATTAAATAAAGTTGGAGCACAAGCGCATTTTATTTCGGCAAGTGCTGTTGGTATATATCCATTAAAACAGGAAAATAATGAAGATACCCCAATTAATTATCAGGAATTTGATAATTTTTCACAACAGCTTACCCGTCAATGGGAAAGTGCAGCCAGATTTTATCAAGGTAAATTAACTATTGCACGTTTTGGCGTGGTATTAAGCGGCAAAGGTGGTGCATTTCCCAAAATATTAAAGCCTTTTTTATTTTATGCGGGCGGCCCGCTTGGCAACGGATTGCAAAAATTTTCCTGGATATCGTTAACAGATCTGATGCAGGCTCTTGACTATATATTAGATACTTCAAATACCGGGATATATAATTTAGTAGCTCCACAAATCATTAATAATAATCAATTTACCCGACATATAGCTAAAATGTGGCATAGACCGGCTATTTTTAAAATGCCAGAAAAATTAATTAATCTTTTATTTGGTCAGATGGGGCAGGAACTATTTTTAAATAGCTTGAATGTAACCCCCAAAAAATTATTGGCAGAGAATTTTAATTATCAGTACCCAAGTATAGAAAGTTGCTTAAGAGGAATAAAATCAGGTAAGATTTAAGCTAAAAATTTTTTGCTTAAGTACTTAAGCAGCTTAACTCTTTACTATGTTAAAATATTGCTTATTAAATAGGATATATATCACAAGGATTCTATATTTATTAGGATTTATGCATTATGACAAGTTTAACAGATTATTTTTTAGTAGCTATGCCAACAATTACAGATTATGCATTTAATGAAAGTGTAATCTATGTAACACATCATGATGTAGCTAATGGGGCTGTTGGAGTTATAGTCAATAAACCATTAAAACAAACACTAAAAAATGCATTCAAGGATTTGGACATTGGTGAATACAATCCAGGCTGGGTCAATACTCCACTATATTGGGGCGGGCCATTAGCTGTAGATAATGGTTTTGTTTTGCATCGTACTGGTGCGGCTGATAAGCATATATATGAACTTACGAATAACCGTAATGTTTTAACAGATATTGCTGCAAGTGCTGAAAAAGACAAACTATTTATTTCTGTGGGTTATGTTGCCTGGAGTGATTATCAGATGGAAAATGAGATTAAGCATAATGATTGGTTAGTTGTTAAGGCTGATTCCGGGTTAATTTTTGATGTTGATGCATCAGTTCGCTATAGTGAAGCGCTAAACCTGTTAGGTATTAAAAATCCTGGACAGGTATATTGTGGTGGTGAAGTATTTGCCTGATTTGATACAAATTATGGCCTTTGACTTCGGTGAAAGCCGAATCGGGGTAGCAACTGGCAATACCTTACTTAAGATTGCTCACCCGCTTGATACTGTAACTGGTCAAAACAAATTTGATAAATTAGATAAAATAGCCAAATTAATAGAAAAATGGCAGCCAATGCTTTTAGTTATAGGAAAACCAGGCAATGAGGAAGATAAAACTAAATTATTAGCCAGTATAAACAAGTTTGCAAATCGCCTAAGTTATAAATTTAATCTACCTGTTAATTTTGTCAATGAAGACTATACCTCTAGCCTGGCTTCCGGGCAATTAAATGAACAACATATTTTTGGACGAAAACAAAGCGGTAAGCTAGATCAGTTAGCAGCTTGTGCAATCCTGGAAACTTATTTTAATAATTGTATAAAATGATATTTGATAAACAATACGATATAATTGTAGTTGGCGGCGGACATGCTGGAACTGAAAGTGCGCTTGCCTGCAGTCGCATGGGAAACGAGACTTTATTAATTACACATAATATTGAGACATTAGGACAAATGTCTTGCAATCCTTCCATCGGCGGTATTGGTAAAGGACATCTGGTTAAAGAAATAGACGCTCTTGGCGGCATTATGGCTCTTGCTACTGACCATGCTGGCATCCAATTTAGAACCCTTAATTCAAGTAAAGGTCCGGCTGTACGCGCTACGCGTGCTCAGGCTGATCGCATTTTATATAAAGCATATATTCGTAATGTTCTGGAAAACCAGCCCCATTTAACTTTATTTCAACAATCTGTTGATGATTTAATTATTGAAAATGATAGAGTAGCTGGTGTTATCACTCAAAGTGGTATTTTGTTTAAGGCCAAAGCTGTAGTTTTAACCAGTGGCACATTTTTAGGCGGTAAAATACACATAGGTTTAGATAATTATATAGGAGGCAGAGCTGGAGATCCGGCTTCTATCCGGTTATCAGAAAAATTACGCGAATATAAGCTGCCGGTATCACGGTTAAAAACTGGTACGCCGCCTCGTCTGGATGGACGAACAATTGATTTTAGCAAATTAATTATACAGCCTGGGGATGACCCTTTACCGATATTTTCTTATTTAGGTAAATCCACTGATCATCCACAACAATTGCCCTGTTGGATTACGCATACTAATGTGCAAACACGTGATATTATATTAAGTGGTCTTGATCGTTCGCCAATGTTTACTGGCGTAATTGAAGGGGTAGGCCCACGTTATTGCCCATCAATAGAAGATAAAATTCATCGTTTCGCAGATAAAGAGTCACATCAAATATTTCTTGAACCAGAGGGTCTAACAACTAATGAGTATTATCCAAACGGGATTTCTACCTCCCTGCCTTTTGATATCCAGATAAAATTAGTTCATTCTATTCCTGGTCTGGAAAATGCACATATACTACGTCCAGGATATGCAATCGAATATGACTATTTTGATCCAACGTACCTAAAATCCAGCCTTGAATCAAAACTTATTAATGGCTTATTTTTTGCAGGTCAGGTAAATGGCACAACTGGTTATGAAGAAGCTGCTGCACAAGGCTTATTAGCTGGAATAAATGCCGCCTTACTTGTGCAAGGTAAAGATAGCTGGTGTCCTAAACGTAGTGAAGCATATATAGGGGTTTTAGTTGATGATCTTATTACCAAAGGGGTGGCAGAACCATATCGGATGTTTACATCGCGGGCAGAATACCGGTTACAGCTACGGGAGGATAATGCAGATTTACGCTTAACCGAGATTGGAAGAAAACTAGGTGTAGTTGGAGATCGGCAGTGGGGCTTATATTGTACCAAAAAAGAAGCAATATTTAGTGAAATTGAACACCTTAAAAAACTATGGGTCCATCCCGGAATAGAAGATGAACAGATCAAAAAAATATTAGGTGGCGGTGAAATAGAGCGGGAATATTCTTTGCATGATTTATTAAAACGCCCGGAAATTAAGTATATGGATTTAGCTGGTTTAAAAAAATTTGGTAATGAATTAGTTTTAGAAGATGAGCGAACTATACAACAAATAGAAATCCAGATAAAATATGCAGGATATATTGCCAGGCAAGCAGAAGAAGTAGGTAAACATGCATACTTAGATGACATGAAGCTGCCAGGCAATATTGATTTTGGACAAATTAGCGGCTTATCCGCAGAAGTAGTACAAAAATTAAATAAATTTACACCAGAAACGTTAGGTCAGGCTTCACGTATTTCAGGCATTACTCCGGCAGCGATATCCCTGCTTCTTGTATATTATAAAAAAGGGTTCCCACTTTTACAAAAGGCAATAGATGAAACAAGTAATTAAAAAAGTTAAGCCTCATCATGTGCGGGAAATATTTATTTATGGATTAGTTGGCGGAAGTGCCTGGTTAGTG